>CAZEPH010000118.1:0-7638 GCA_964514075.1 uncultured bacterium
ACGCCTGCGCGCGCAACCGGGCGTACACCGCGGGATCGATCCGCTTCATGTGCTCGGGCGCGTCCGCCAGGTCCTGCACCGTGCGGATACCCGCGTCCTCGAGACGCCGCACTTGCGAGCGCGTGATGTTCGCCACGCGGCTCACGTGATCCTCCGCGGTGAGGATGCGCTCGGCCAGGTCGCTCCAGTGACCGTGGCGCGTGCACTCGCGCGGATGCAGTGGATCGCGCGGATCGAACGCGCGGTGGAACGCCTCCGTCTGCCGCCGCACGGAGCGGAAGTACGCGAGAAACTCGATCGGGGAAAACTCCCACCGCTCGCCGTGCCCGAGCGCGATCGCACACCGCGCGGGAAGGACGCCTTGCACGCCGAGCAGCATCTCGACGTAGGCGCACACCTGCAACACCGATGCGGGCTGCGCGGTGTGCGCGAGCTTCGCGTCCCACACCGCATACGAGTGCGCGCCGAGTTCCGACGCGCGATCCGTGCGTACGAGGAAGTCCGCCACGCCGACGAGCCCGTCGCCGCGCAGGTGCCCCTGGTAGATCACGGCGTGCCCCGCGCGCATCGCGTCGAGCGTCTCGGCGACAGGATCGCGCGCGCTGCGTTCCACGCGGTAGACGTCGGGGAACTGCGCGAGCACGGCGGCTTCGTGATCCGCGCCGCGCTTGATCAACAAGCGTGCTTCGTCGCTCACCGCATCGCGGCGCGATCCGCCGGCGTGCGCCCACGGATCGGGCGCATCCGCGTCCGACCACGCGTCCATCCACGCGGCGAACGGACTCTCCCAATGCGTGGTGATGTGGCTGGGGGTGAGGAAACGACGATCAGGCACGCGCGCAGACTAGCAGACGCACTGATCCTCGGGGTGAGCGGAGCGGGCGGCGGGTGACTCGATCGCCTCCACACCGGGCGCGAGCGGCTCGATGCACGCAAGGATCGCGTCCGCGGAACAACGGCGCGCGTCGTAACTCACGGAGAGCGTCGCGCTGCCGTCGATCGCGGGCGTGACGTGCGCGACGAGGACGCCGTCGATGGCGCGCAACCGCGCTTCGATGAGCGGGGCGGCGCCGCGGTCCAACCGGGCCACGCGCGCGGCGAAGTACCGCGGTCCGCGCAGCCGGCGCAGGAACGCGCAGACGCGTTCCCAGAGCGTCCGCCACGCGCGGCGCGGCGTGAGAGGAGACATGGTCTCGAGATTCGGCGCTCTCACATGGGCCATTGCCTTCGACCTTCAGGGGGTTGTGTGGCACTGCAGCGACGGGAGGAGGAGAGAAAAGCCCAGGCGCTCTGACGGTACCGCCATCGTCTGATGGACAGCCGCTTCGGGCGACCATTTCCCGAAGACCCCTGGGCTCGGTACTTGTCTTGGATTCCGCGTGTCCCGCGGATCCGCGACGATCCCGCTGGACTAGCGGACAAGCACCTCGCTGGTCGGACGACTATCAGGCATCGGACCACCTCCTTCCTTGCGTGCATTGAGCATAGCACGCGGCGGATGGTCGCCAGCAAGTCTCGAGTGCGAGTTACTTCTTGAGCGGCTCCGTCTGACGCGGCGCAATCCACGGGCCGTCGGGGTTGGACTGGATCTCCAAGAGGAGGGCCCTGTCCGCATCCGTCGGCAGGCTCGCAGCGCGGTGTTTCGCGTAGGCCTCCGCGCTCAGCGGTTCGCCCGTCACGGACACGGTCTTGCCCGCGTGCACGCCCACCTGCCGTCCGAATGCGAAGTCCGGCGCGCGCAGCTTCTCCTGGCCCTCGGGAATCAGCACGTTGAGACGCGCGATCTGCATGCAGATGTCGTCCCAGTAGCACTGGCGCGTCCACTCGTTGATGTGATCCACGTCGACGGCGCGCCCCGCCTTGAGATCGTCCATCTCGTGCGGGCGCCCCTTGAGCGAGCGTTCGTACGCGAAGTGCGCGGACGTCGAGTTATCGTTGCCGCATAAGTCGAGCGCGATCGGAATCCACTTGTTGAAGTATCGCTGGATCACCGGGACGGGAATCACGCCGGCGCGCAGCGCGCGCGAGAGTCCGGTGTGCCCCGTGCCGAGGTGGAACGACTCCTCCTTGAGCATGTACCGCGTCGAGCGGCCCAGCGGCGCAAAACCGGAGTGCGACAGGCACAGGAGCTGGTACTTCCCGTCGCGATCCACGAACTCCGTGTACGTGAAGAAGTCCAGCCAGTTGTCGACGGGCGCGTTGAACGCGCCGAGCAAGCGTTGATTGCCGATCTGCCCGCTGCGCCGTTCGAGCTGCGCGAGCGCGGCGCGCTTGCCGCTCTCGCCAAAGTACTCGAGGAGCAGGTGGCACATCTGGTAGCCGTGTCGCATCTCCTCGCGCATGACGCGGATCAGCGCCTTCTTGTCGTACTCCGACGGCGCGCTGTACACGAGGTGCTTCTGTTGTTCGGTGGACGCGAACTCGGTGTCGCCTTGCACGACGATCAGGTCGAAGAGCTGATCGCGCAGGGTGTGCGGAACTTGCCCGATCGACTCCCAGCGTCGCTGGCCTTTGAAGTGGCCGAAGGGAATCTCCTCGCCGTCGTCTCCGAACTCATCGAAGTGCGCGTCGAACCGATAGCCTTCGGTCACCTGCGCGTCCAGGCCGATGTCGGTCTTCCAGTCTTCGAACACATCGTGCCAGTCACGCAACACCGTCTTCATCCACATCCTCCTTGGGATCGCGAGACACTCGCGCTTGCGAGGGGACGGTAGGCTATCATACGCGGCGCGTGCACGTATACTCACGTCCACCCTGGGAGAGCGCAGTGGAACGTCCCCTCATCGCTGTGTTCGGCAGCAGCACGATCGAAGAAGAGTCTCCCGCGTATCGCGCCGCGGAAGAACTGGGGCGCCGCCTGGCGGATGCGGGCGCGGCGGTCATGTCCGGCGGGTACACGGGCGTGATGGACGCCGTGAGCCGCGGCGCGCGGGCGAAGGGCGCGCACGTGATCGGCGTCACCACGGAGTTGTTCGCGGAGCGCTCGGCGCCATCCCCGCACTTGAGCGAGCAGATTCACACGCCGGATTTGTTCGACCGCCTGCGGCATCTCGTGATGCAGCCCACGGGATACGTGGTCGCGGGCGGCAATCTCGGCACGCTGTGCGAGCTCTTCCTCGCGTGGACGTTGCTCTCGGTGAACGGACGCGCACCCGCGCCGCTCGTCCTCTTCGGCGATTCGTACGCGGGGCTCGTCGAGGAACTGTCCGCGCGGCGCCTGGTGGAGAACCCGCGCCACCTCGCGCTGGTGCGGCACGCCTCCACGCCGGAGGAAGTCGTCAGGCTTCTCGGACTGGGGGCAAACGTGCTACCTTAGACTCACCAGGTTGCCCACCCCCGTAGCACCGGTCCGTTGACGGGGCATTGGTCCATTCGCATCACGTTGGAGACACCCTGCCCATGCGCATTGCGTGCGCCGTGATTCTGCTGTGTGCGGTCGCTTCGACCTGCTTTTCCGCCCCATTGCCGGGCCAGTGGACCGGTTCGTTTTCGCGTAACGGCGTCGACTCCACGGCCGCGGCCGTGGCCGGCCCTCCGGGACAAGGCACGCCGTCTCCGGTGTACGCGATCCTCCCCTACCAGGACGGCCTGCTCGTCGGCGGCGACTTCGACGAAGAGGGCGGCGCGTGCGTTCCGCACCTCGGGTTCTTCACGCCGGATTCCGTGTGGACCGGATTCGGCGGCGGCTCCGACGGCAACGTCCACTCGCTCATCATGTACAACGGGCAGCTCGTTGCGGCGGGATCGTTCTCGATGATCGGGACGACGTCCGCCACGCGCATCGCGTCGTTCGACGGCACGACGTGGACGCCGCTCGGTCTCGGCCTCGATAACCCGAACAACGGGCTCATCGTGTGGAACGGACTGCTGTACGCGTACGGCAAGTTCACGAAAGCCGGCACGACGACGGTGAACAACATCGCCTCGTGGGATGGCACGCGGTGGAGCGCGCTGGGCTCCGGGGCGAACGACAACGTCATCGGCGCGACGATCTACAACAACCAGCTCGTGATCTGCGGGCGCTTCACGAAGGCCGGCGGCGTGTCCGCATCGCGCATCGCGTCGTGGAACGGGTCATCGTACGGCACGTTCGGGTCGGGGATGAGCGGGCTCTCGGGCACGACCGTCATCGACGTGACCGTATTCCGCGGCGAGTTGATCGCCGGCGGGCACTTCAGCACCGCGGGCGGCGTGAGCGCGAACCGCATTGCCCGATGGGACGGCACGTCGTGGAAGCCGCTGGGATCGGGCCTGAATGCGGACGTGCAATCCATGACTGTGTACAACGACCGCCTGATCGTGAGCGGCGACTTCACCACCGCGGGCGGCGTGACCGCGAAGTACATCGCCGCCTGGGACGGAACGACCTGGAGTCCGCTCGGCGAAGGCGTTGACGACCGCGTGCACGTCGTCACCGTCTCCGGGTCGTCTCTCATCGCGGGGGGATACTTCCAAAATGCCGGCGTCCGCCGCGCCATTCATATCGCCGCGTGGACCGACACGAGCGGATGGCGTCCGCTCGTCGGACACCCGCTCGTCGGCACCGTGCACGCTCTCGGCCGCGTCGGATCGACGATCTACGCGGGCGGTGCGATCACATACGCGGACGGCCGTCTCGGAAACAACATCCAGCGATGGACGGGCTCGGCGTGGGACTCGCTTCGCACCGGGGTCAACGGCGCGGTACGCGCGATGACGGAGTACAACGGCCAACTCATCGCGGCGGGAGAGTTCACCACGGCGGGCGTGCAGACGGCGAATCGCATCGCGGCGTGGGACGGCGTGCAGTGGCGCGCGCTCGGCAGCGGAGTGAACGGCATCGTCACCGCGGTGTGCTCGTACAACGGACGGTTGATCGCGGGGGGATCGTTCACGACGGCGGGCGGTGTATCGGCGTCGCGCATCGCGGCGTGGAACGGCACAGCGTGGTCCGCGCTGGGGAGCGGTATGGACGGAGACGTGCTCGCATTGGCTGTGCATAACGGTGCGCTGTATGCGGGCGGAGCGTTTGTCACAGCAGGTGGCGCGTCCGTGCAGCGCATCGCGTCGTGGACCGACGCGAGCGGCGCGTGGTCCGGTGTCGGATCCGGCGTGAACGCTCCCGTGCGTGCGCTCGTCTCGTCGCCGGCGGGTCTGCTCGTGGGCGGCGCCTTCACGCTGGCGGGTTCGATCTCCACGAACCGCATCGCGTCGTGGGACGGGGCGTGGCATGCGTACGGATCGGGATTGGATGACACGGTGAAAGCCGTGGCATACATGAACGGCGCTATCGTGACAGGCGGGACGTTCAGCTTCTCGGGCTTGTCGAGCATCTCGCACTTGGCCTCGTGGGACGGCGTCGCGTGGCAACCGATCGGGTCCGGCGTCACCGCGTGCGCGATTCCATCGCGCGTCAACGCGCTCGCGGTTCTCGACAGCAGCCTCTGGGTGGGCGGCGTGTTCACGCAGGCGGGCGGCACGCCGCAAACGCCCGGCGAAGGCGCGTCGAACGTGGCGCGCTGGACGACGTCGTCGTCGATGGGATTCGACGTCACCGGCGTGACGCACGAGCGCGTGCGCGACACGCGCTATGCGGTTCGCGTGGACCGCATCGGCGGCGGGAGTGTTGCGCTGCGCGTGCACCTCGCGCACCCCGAACGCGCGGATGTGTGGATCGCGGACGCGGCCGGGCGCCGTGTCGCCTCGGTAGGTTCGTTCGCCGCGCTCGCGGACGGAACGACGCTCGACTGGGCCACGCACGGCACGCCCCGCGGCGTGTACCACGCGGTGTTGGAGACGCCGTTCACGCGCGTGAGTTGCCCGGTGCTCGTGGTTCGGTGAGCGACTGCATCTTCTGCCGCATCGTCGCGGGCGATCTGCCCGCGACGTTCGTGCATCAGGACGAACACCTCGTCGCCTTCGCGGACATCCACCCGCAGGCGCCGACGCACGTGTTGCTCGTGCCGCGCGAGCACCTCGCGTCGCTGGATGACGCGAGCGATGCACACGCCGCGCTCTTGGGTCACGTATTGATCGTGGCGCGCACGCTGGCGCGCGCGCGGGGGTTACAGACCTCCGGCTATCGCGTCGGCACGAACGTTGGGCGCGGGGCGGGACAGAGCGTGTTTCACCTGCACTTCCACCTTCTCGGAGGTCGGAGCCTCACGCCCGAAATGGGCTAGTCGCCGCTCTCGCAGCGCCGGACTAGAACACCACGACGCGACGAGACTCCTGTCGTCCATCCACCTCGCACCGCACGGCGTACACACCGCGTGCCAGGCGAGTCCCCCACCACTGGACGCGGCCCGACTCTGGGACGCGCGCTCCGAACCGTGCACAACAGCGGCCGCTCGCGTCGTAGATCGCAGCGCTCGCGGACACCGCTTCCCTCGGGAGCGTGAGTCGCAGAACGCCGTCACGCGAGAGGTGTACCGCGTGCACGGCGTGCGCCGGTGCGTCGCCACGGACGGATGTGGCGTGCGGGAGCAGCTGCAGGCGCAGCGTCGTCACCTGCCACGGCGTGAGCGTCACATCCACGCCGCGCCCCGCGGGCGCGAGAGGCGTCGCCTGTGTTTCGATGAGGGACGTGCGTTCGACGAACGCGAGATCGAAGACGTCCGAAGAAAGGTGCGTCGTGACGGCATCCGCGCTCGCGTTCGCCAGGCGCACGAGCACCGCATCCGGGACATAGACGGACGGACGCACCGTGAGAATGCGTGCGGCCGGTGTATCCGTGCGCAGGAAGCCCGCGGCCGCGTCCTGGAGCGTGCCGCTCGGTTGAGGCGCCACGAGACGCGCGATCATCGGCGTGACGGCCTCGGTCCCGAACGCGTGCGCGGCCGCGGGATCGAATGCGCCGCGGTTCGCGGCGAACGTGACGGTGACGTCGAACAGCGGGCTCTGCCCTGGCTCCGGCTCCACCGCGCCGATGCCCGTGTTCTTGTACTTTGCTTCGTCTTCTTTCTTGAGCACGCGGGCGAGGAGCGAGGCGCTCTGTGGCGCGAAGGTCGTCGCGTACGCGCGAATCTTCTCCCACTCCCACACCATCGCGTCGGACGACGCCCAGCGCACGCCGTACGCACCGTCATTCATCTCGCCGCCGTGCGTGGTCACGAAGTACGGGATCTCCGCGCCGGGGATGTTGTCCGCGACGGGCACGCCAAAACGTCCCTGCCAGTCCAGATGCGCGGTGAACGCACCGAGCGCGAACGGAAACGTGAGGTCGTAGTAGTCGAACGCGTCGCTGTACGGGACGCGGCGCATCGCGGTGCGATCGAGCGTGTCGGTGAGCGTGATCGCGTCGAGGCCGTCGATGAGTTGGATCGTGACCGCCGGCATGGGCGAGCCCACGCGCGCGACGGCGATCGTGTGCACGGGCGGCGCGTCCGTCGCGGTGACGGTCGCCGCACCGAGCTGCGCGACGTGGTAGGTCTCGAAAAACGCTTCCTGGTTGCTGGCGGAGATGAGTCCGTTGAACGGATACGGGGCGCCGGCGCTGACGAGCTCGCGCCCCGTGAGTTTGTCGATGAGCGAAGTGATCGAGCCGCCGCTTGCGGAGACCGTCACGCGGTAGAACTCGTTCTCGATGACGGGGTCGGCGCTCAGGGGAACGTGCGGCGTCAGGGTGGTGCGGCGCGCGAAGGTCGCATACCCGAGAGC
>CAZEPH010000119.1:0-7554 GCA_964514075.1 uncultured bacterium
ATTCCTGCCGAGATTTCCGCTCGGAGATCATCGTTTTTCGGCGGCGCCACGCTGGCGTTGAATCGCGTCGTGTTCGGCGTGTCCACGTTCACCGGGGACAATCCGTGTTCGCACGGCCGTCTCGTCGCGCTGGACGCCGCCACCGGCAGCACGCTGTGGACGTGGAACGCCGTGGACGATTCCAGCACCGGCGGCGGCATTTGGAACACGACGGCTGTCGAATCGAACGGCAGCAGACTATTCGTCGCGACCGCGAATCCCTGCACCGGGAATCCCGGTGAGCATACAAACGCGATCGTGTGCCTCGACACGTTTACCGGTGCGGAAGTGTGGCACTACCAGGCAATCCCGAATGACCTGGAGGACATGGGATTCGGCGGAAGTCCGATTCTCTTCGACGGAGAAGGTGTGCGGGGCGTCGCGGCCGGAAACAAAGACGGCAAGCTGTGGGCGGTGAATCGCGACACAGGGCAGCTCCTCTGGTCGACGCAGCTCGCCGGCAAGGCCGGCTTCGAGGGGGATATCGGCGTTATCTCAACGCCTGCTTTGTGGAATGGGCTCCTGATCGTCGGCACGGGTATTGTGGATGTGGACCACCCGGGGAGCATCACCGCGGTGGACGCAGCCACAGGCGCGATCGTGTGGCGGCGCTACACGAGCACGGCCGTCTATGGACCCGTTGCCGTGATCAACGGCGTGGCGTTCACCACGGACGGCTTGAACCCGCAGTTGCTCGCGCTGAACGCGGCGACGGGTGACTCTCTCCTGCAAGTGCAGCTTGGTGGGGGCACAGGGGCCGTGTTCGGCGGACCGACGATCTCACACGGTATGATCCTGTACCCGAACTTCGACGCATACGTGTACGCCTTCACGATTCCCGGCATCACGGCCGCCCTCGGTCCGGAGGAAGACGATCCCGCGGCGGCTCCGCGTGCTTCATCCCTCGTGGCGGTGGCCGACGGCGCCGGCGTGCGTTTCGTCGCACGAGGGGACAACCTGCAGGGGTCGCGCGTGGACGTGTTCGATGCATCGGGACGCATTGCGAACAGCGTGTGGCTCTCGGCCACCGCGCCTGGCGAAGCGGCTGCGTCCTGGGATATGCGCGGGCGCGGGCGCCAGCGCGTGCCGAGCGGCGTGTACCTCGCACGCTCCTCCGGCGGCGCGGTAACGCGGTTCGTCTCCCTGGACCGGTAGCCGCACGCCGCTACATTTCGACGCGCCCGCAGCCTAGCGGCGGCGGGCGCGTCCGCCTATCATGCGCTCATCGGCAACGACCAGTTCATGGGAGGGGAGCGCGCGCATGTTGGGGCGCTACGAAATTCGCGGACGCTACTTCGAAGACCTCGCCGTCGGCGACGCGTGGCTGACGGCGGGACGCACGATTACGGAAGCCGACATCGTGAACTTCGCCGGCGTGTCGGGCGATTTCAACCCGCTGCACGTCGACGAGCAATACTCTCAGGCGAATCTCTACGGCGGGCGCATCGCACACGGCATGTGCGTACTGTCCATCGTGACCGGATTGTTCGAGCGCAGCGGTATCGTCGAGGGGACGATCCTCGGGTTCATCGGTCTCGACATGAAGTGGCGGCTCGCCGTGCGCGCGGGCGACACGATTCGTCTCGGTTTCACCGTGAAAGCCGCGCTGCGCGGCTCGCAGCCCGATGCGGGTGTGGTGATCTTCCGCGGCGAAGCCTACAACCAGCGCGATGAGATCGCGCTCGACGGGCAGATCACCGCATTGGTGCGGCGGCGCGGCGAGACGGCCTGATTCGCGGCCTCGTGCCGCGGCTTCCGGTGCGCGATCTCGATCGGTACTTGTTTGATCGTCACGGAACACACTGCCGATCCGCCGACCTGCACCGTTAGAGCATATACGTGACGTCGTAGGCCTTCGTCGGATACGCCCACGGCAGCGACGCCAGGTCGCGCGCGCGCAGATCGTGCTTCATCGCAAGCGCGAACACGTTGATCACTTCTTCGCTGTGTGCGCCGAGTAGGTGTGCGCCGAGAATGCGCTCGGTCTTCTCTTCGATGAGCACCTTGTACGCGGATGCGGTTTCGCCGATCCGGCGCGACGTCGTCCACGAGGACGAGTCGCCGGTGTTCACGCGGAATGTGTGGCCCTTCTTCTGCGCGGCGGCTTCGCTCAATCCGACGGACGCGATCGGCGGAATCGTAAACGCGACGCTCGGCACGACGTCGTAGCTCACTTCAGCGTGATTGCCGCGCAGAATGTTGAGCGCGGCGACTTTCGCGTTCTGCGAACTCACCGGCGTGAGCGCGGGGCCGCTTGCGGCCACGTCGCCCGCGGCGTAGACGGCGGGGTTCGAGACGCTCTGCATGTACGTGTTAACGGCGACGCCTTTGGGCGTGCTGTCCACCCCGCCCGCGACCAACTCCAGCGCGCCGATGTTCGGCGCGCGTCCCGCGCCGTGCACGACGAGATCCGCCTCGTACGCGGCGCCGTCGCACAACACGCGGAACGCACCGCCGCGCGGCTCCACGCCGAGCACGCGCGTGTTGAGTTCGATGCGCATGCCGTGCGCGCGGCTTTCGTTCACGAGCGCGTCGACGAGTTGCGGATCGAACCCAGGAAGCGGACGGTCGCTTCGATGCAGCACTGTCACCTCCGCGCCCGCACGCAGCGCGATGTGCGCGAACTCCATCGAAATGTACCCGCCGCCGATGAACGCGATGCGGCGCGGAAGCTCGGGCAGGTCGAGGAAGTCGTCACTCGTCGCGACGTGCTCTTCCCCTGTGATGCCGAGGCGCAATGGCGCAGCGCCCGTCGCAATCAGGACGTGGCGCGCAGCCGTGAGCGACGTGCCGTCGGTGCCCACACGAATCTCGCGCGCGCCCGTGAAGCGCGCGACGCCGTGGAATGTCTCGATACCCGCGTCGCGAAACGCCTTCTCCGAACTCTCCGGCACCGGATCGGTGAACGTGCGCTTGAACGCGTGCAGAGCGCGCCAATCAAGCGACGCACTCGGCGCCGACACGCCCAACACCTGCGCGCGGCGCAGAGCGTCCATCGCATCGGCGGCGCTCCAGAGCACTTTCTTCGGGATGCACCCGCGGTTCGGGCACGTTCCGCCGAAGGGCCGCGCGTCCACGACCGCGACGCTCCATCCCTCGTTGCGAACGAGGGGCGCGGCTGTGGCCGCGGCAGGCCCCGTTCCGAGGACGACGAGATCGAATGTGGATTGCGGCATGTCCGTCACTCCAGCGGGTGAATCGCAATTGCCTGACCACTGGAATGTACGACGTCTCCAACGGGTTCCGTCGCAGCCGCCACGAATCGACGACGTGTACATGGGCGTCGTCGCTTCCGACCGCATCTCCTCGAAGGGTCGTACGGTAGACCGATTGCGATAGCCTCCAACCGATGAGGGTCCAGATGAACGCTAAACAAGCAGTTCGCGGGTTGCTGGATCGCTTGCCTGACGACTGCGACGTCCATGACCTCTTGTACCAGGTGTATGTCATGGATGCCATCGAGCGAGGAGGGGAGGCGGTGCGCGAGGGGCGAGTTCGCTCGCACGAAGAGGTTTCCGCCGAGCTGCTGAGAAAATGGCACCTCGGCAACGACGCGTAGTCTGGACCGACCCAGGGGCCGCGCCCTCGACAAGGCCGCCGCGCATCTCGCTCTCGACTCTCGGCGAGCGGCCGGCGAACTGGTCCGAGCTACGATCAATCGAGCCGACTCGCTCGCCGAATTCAGTGAGCGAGGCAGGCGCCCCGCGGACGCGGAAGACTCCACGATCCGCGAGGTCTTCGTTCAGCGCTATCGGCTCGTGTATCGCGTCACTGCGTCCGAGGTGATCGTGCTGGCGTTCGTGCACCAGTCACGTCAGCGCGAATAGCATCTGAGACCTACACCTTCTCGCTGACGCTCTTCGCCTGCAGAAACAAGAGCAGGTAGTCGTGCCCGCCGGCCTTGGAGTCGGTGCCGCTCATGTTGAACCCGCCGAACGGATGCGCGCCGACCAACGCCCCCGTGCACTTGCGATTCAAGTACAAGTTGCCGACGTGGAAGCGGCGCGTCGCCTTCTCCAGCTTGTCGCGATTCTGTGAATACACCGCGCCGGTGAGCCCGTACTCCGTCCCGTTCGCGATGCGCAGCGCGTCGTCGTAGTCCTTCGCACGGATGATCGCAAGCACCGGGCCGAAGATTTCTTCCTGCGCGATGCGCGCGGTGTCGGGCACGTCCGCGATCACCGTGGGCTCGATGAACCACCCCATCTGCGACAACTTCGGGTGCGGGCCGCCGCCTGCAACGAGGCGCCCTTCACGCTTGCCCACCTCGATGTACTCGAGAATCGTCTTGTACGCGCTCTCACTCACCACCGGACCGACGTTCGCCGTGGGATCCACCGACGGCTCCACGCGTAGCGCCTTCGTCTTCTGGACGACGCGCGCGACCACGTCGTCGTATACCTTGTCGGCCACGATCGCGCGCGAGCACGCGGAGCACTTCTGCCCCTGGAACCCGAACGCCGCCGCGACGATCCCCGTCGCCGCCGCTTCGATGTCCGCTTCATCGTCGACGACGATCGCATCCTTGCCGCCCATCTCCGCGACGATGCGCTTGATCCAGACTTGTCCCGGCACCGTCTTGCCCGCGAGTTCCACGATACCGAGCCCCACCGCCTTCGATCCCGTAAACGAAATGAACCGCACACGCGGCGACTTCACGAGGTAGTCGCCCACGCTGCTCCCCGGCCCCGGCAAGAAGTTGATCACGCCCTTCGGCACGCCCGCCTCTTCCATTACCTCCATGAACTTCGCAGCGATGACGACCGACTCGGACGACGGCTTGAGCACGACGGTGTTCCCCGTGACCACGGCCGCGGTCGTCATGCCCGTGAGGATCGCGAGCGGGAAGTTCCACGGCGGGATGACGAGACCGACGCCGAGCGGAATGTAGTAGAGCGCGTTCTTCTCGCCGGCCACGGGCGTGAGCGGCTGCGGGCCGTTCAGCCGCAGCATCTCGCGCGCGTAGAACTCCATGAAGTCGATCGCTTCCGCCGTGTCTCCGTCCGCTTCGGGCCATGTCTTGCCGACCTCGTACACCATCCACGCGGAGAGTTCGTGCTTGCGGCGACGCATGATCTCGGCGGCGCGGAAAAGAAGCGCCGCGCGCTCCTCGCCCGGCACGTCGCGCCACGTGTCGAACGCGCGCTCCGCTGCATCGAGCGCGCGCTCCGCAAGCGCGATGTCCGCGCTGCTCACCGTGCCGACCACGACGCTCTTATCAATCGGCGACGTCGACGTGATCGTCTTCTGCGTCGTGACGCGCTCTCCGTCGATGAGGAGAGGGTACGCGCGCCCGAGTTCGCTCTTCACCTTCGCAAGAGCGGCCTCGAAGGCGGTCTTGTTCGCGGGCTGCGTGAAGTCGGTGAATGGTTCGTTGGCGAAGGGACGAACGGTGGTGGCTGTGGGCGACATGACGGACTCCAAGACGGTGTTGGTGACGGATGATTCGACGTCACAGAATAGCGCACGCCGCGGCGCGCGTCATTGCCGCGTGGTCGAGTCCGCGACTTGGCGAGTCTCCCGTGCGCGCTGTGACCACCGCGTTGCCACGCGGATGCCGGCGGACTAAGCTCGCGGCCGAGTCGGGATCGCCAAGAGCGTGGCTCGGGCCCGACCGCAATCCAATAGCGCGAAAGGACCGCCTATGCTGGCTGATGCCCCTGTCACGACGATGCTCCCTGTGATTGACATGGCCCGGGCTCGGGAGTTCTACGAGAAATGCCTTGGGTTGATTCCCAGCGGTTTCCGGCCCGACGGCAAGTTCATCTACGTGGTCGCGGGAAGCACGCTGGCCCTGTTTCCGAAGCCGGAGGGTACGAAGGCCGAGCACACGGCGATTAGCTTCCGCGTCTCGGACATCGCGACGTCCGTCACCCAATTGACGAACGCGGGCGTCGTCTTTGAAGACTACGACCTCCCGGGATTCCAGACGGTGGACCACGTCTGCGTTTTGGGGGCGGAGAAGGCCGCGTGGTTCAAGGACACGGAAGGCAACTACCTGTGCATCCATGAGGACCTGGCGTAGAGCGGCCCCGCCGTTTGGTGACGGTCACTCCATTGGCGCGCGTGCCGGCGTCGCGACGCCTTTGGTGAGCAACCACAGAGCGAACGGCACTTCGAAGAGGAGCATCGGGAGCCAGACGAGCTGTGTGATCGCACCGCGGACGAACCCCGCGAGCTGCAATGGAAGAACGATGACGAGCAGGACCGATGCCACGACGCCGATCCACGCTAGAGCGCCGGGGATCATCCGGCCGCGCAAGAGTAAGTAGGCGAAGAGCGCACTCCCGACGGCGAAGAACGTGGCGGTCAGGGCCACATCGCCTCGTAGAAGGTACGCCGCGAGACCGTGCGTGAACCCAAGGTCCGTGGAAGGATCGCGGGGCGTCGTTGCCAGATCGACGAGAGCCAGCGTGCTGGCGATGCCCGCTCCGCCGATCACGCCTTCCGTCACCCGACTGATCATGCCCATCATCGCAATGTCCCGATCCTGACTGCGCGTGAGCGCGTAGAGCGTGACGGCCAAGACGAGGGCGCAGAACGACTGGATCATGCCCAGGAGGACGACGAAGCCCATTGTCGTCCCGTGCTGGGCTATTCCAACGAGCTTCGACGCGATGTCCCCGCTGCCTTTCACCCGACCGAAGAGAATCATGCTGGCTATCCCGGCGGCGATGTAGAGCAGGAATGTGAAACCGGCGATCCGCGCGTTCGTTGAAAGAGTCATGAGCGAGAGCCTCCTGTCGATGTGAAGCGCCAGCGATCTCCGGCCTCTCTCACGTAGTGCCGGAAGACGTAACCCCAGGGAATGACCAACGGAAGCAGAACGACGCCCAACAGGCATTCGTAGAGCGTTTCTTGCCGTGGTGCATCGAGCCGGCCATTCAGCCATGGACTAAGTGCGAAGGCGACCACCCATATGACTTTCCACAGAAACTCAAATAGAAGCATCGGGAGCATCTTGACGGGATACCGGAGTCCCCATAGCGCGAGGAGAGCGAGGGCGCCGAGCATGCTGCGCACCACACCGCCCATGTGCGTGGCGTCTCCGGGCGCGAGTATCTTGGGCCAGATCGTGACACCGAGGCCGAGGGCCATCAGTGCATACATCCCCCTGAGGATGTAGAGACGCAGCGTCGACACGTCAGACATGGGGACGATCTCCTCCGTCCCACTGCGTTCTGTGGCCGGGCGATCCGGGCGCACTCTCGATTGCACGCGCACGCTGGACAATCTGCTCTTTTCTAGGCGGTCCGGGCCACAGAAATCTCGCGCGTCGACGAATCCGAATGGAAACGATGGCATGAAACTCGCGCAGCTTCTAGGCGACCGCGTCCCACGCCTCCACAGCCGCGCATGATGTTGCAGTGCGCGATTGCGTCCACATCAGGAGAACGCAGAATGCAATTCCCACATCGGCTGCTCCTCACGGAGTACGCCGACGCGTTGAACCGCGGTGACCGCGGGTGGTTGGAGTACCTGTTCGATCCGGGAGTTCATGTCGCCGTAGACGGC
>CAZEPH010000120.1:0-7489 GCA_964514075.1 uncultured bacterium
CCCGCGTCCTCACCCGCGGTGCGGACGATGATTCCTACGCCGCCCGGGCGGAATTCCTGCGCGATGCTCTTCAACCGCTGCCGCTCGCCACGATCATCGATCTTGCGCGACACGCCGAGGTGATCCACGCCGGGCAGGAGCACGCAGTAGCGGCCGGGCAGCGAGAGCTGCGCGGTGACGCGCGGCCCCTTCGTGCCGATGGGTTCCTTCGTGATCTCCACGAGGATCTCCTGTCCCTTCGACAGATAGTCCTCGATCTTCTCGATGCGCTCGCGTCGCCGGCCGGACGATTCCCCTTCGTCCAGATCCTCGTCCACCACACCGCCCAGGTCCGACACGTGCAGAAACGCGGTCTTCGGCAGCCCGAGATCCACGAACGCGGCTTGCATGCCCGGCAGCACGGCGGTGACGCGTCCCTTGTAGATGTCCCCCACCGTCCGGCGGCGGTCCGCGCGCTCGACCATCAACTCGACGAGCTCTTTGTCCTCCAACATCGCGATTCGCGTTTCGCGCGGATCGGCGTTTACGATGATCTCACGAAGCATTCATCTCTCCTTGTCGCGTCCACGCGAGCGAAACGCACGCCGAGGCGCGACGGCGTCGCAGCCCCCATCGGCGTGACGAGCCCGTCGGGACGCGTGATCCAGAGCGCCTCGCGCGCAACCCGCACGCAGCGCGGGTCGAGTGCGCCGGCCGGCGCCAGGAGATGCGCGACGAGCATCTCGGGCCGCACGGCGGCGGGGTGCGTGAGGCGCACCGTGAGGGCGGCGTCCGTCTCCGTCCACGTGAGGGACGACACGGACGGACGCACGTTGACCGGTTCGTCGTGTGCGCGGCGGCGCACGGTCCATTCGGACGACCGGAGGAATGCGCTGGCGCGCTCGTTCCAGAGCGCGGCCAGCGCAACGGGATCCGTCACCGCCGGCGCGGCGGTGCACACGTCCCGCCAGTCGGCGAACGGCAACACCACGCGATAGGCGGCGCCATCGATGGCCGACGCGAGCGACGGAACGGATCCGGGAACCGGAACGACGGCGCGGACGCCGAGCCCCGGAGGACACGCGCGATCGAGCAGACGCGCGAGATCGCCCTGCGGCGCGTCGCGCACGTCCACGTCCACGTACTCGGCGTCGCTCGTCCATCCACAGGCGAGCGGCGGTCCGTACGCGATCTTCGGACGTGGTGTGCGTCCCTGCGTCTGTGCGACGGCCAGGCCGGAGCGACGCAGAGTGCGCTCGATCGTGCGCATCATGTCGAGATGCGACGCGAAGCGCATCTCCTCTCCGCGTGTGAAGTGCACGCGAATGCGAGTCGTGGTTCGTCCGGTCGCCAGCGCGGGGCGGCGGCGCTTCGCGCGGCCGAAAGCCGTGGTGGACGGCGCGTCGCCGGGCACGCCCGGTGCGGGAACGTCCGCGACATCCACGATCTCGACGCCGTGCATTTCTGGGAGTGGCTCGCCGTCCGCACCGCGGATCGCCTCCCGCTCCCACTCCACGCGAACGCGAAGACCTGCGAGCGTCCCGTTCACTTCCGCAGCGATGTCGTGGAGGTCATCGCTCGGGTCCCAGCCGCGCGCGTCGATGCGCACGCGACCCCAGCCCGTCGCGCGCACGGCGTCTACGACGACGCGCGCGATTGCCTCGCGCGCAAGGCGGCGGGGCGGACACGCGTGCGCGCCGGGCGCGCCGCAGTCCGCTCGCGCGAAGGCGCAGCCGGACGCGAGCGCGAGGGGCAATGCGTCCGCGTCCGTGTGCGTCGCTTGCACCGGAATGCTCTCCGGAAACGCGACGCGGCGCGCGGCTAGACGCGCACTCCGGGGCGCGATGCGCCACGCGTTCACGTGTGCTCGCGCCTGATCCGCGCCGTCGCGCAGCACGTGCGCGAACTCGGGCAGCCAGCACTCCGCATCTCCCGCAAGCGATGCGTCCGCGATCCGCTCGACCCTCTCGCGATAGACCGCGGCCGGCCCGATCGCAACGATCCGCGGCTGCGCCGCGTGCGTGCGCTCGCCGGCGGCGGCCGGAATGCCGGCGAGCGTCGCGATCTCTTCGAGGATCGCGAGATCCTCCCGGTTCGACAGCCACGCGACCCACACGGCATAGCTCGCGGCGTCGACGCCGTCGACGGCCGACCCCAGCACGCGGCCGGTCGCGCGAAGTACCTCGGACATGTCGGAGGCGGGTCGGCCCACGAGATCGGCGCGCACGCCGTGCGCGTGCAGGATGGCGTGCGTGCGGCGGACACCGGGGTGCGTCGCCACATCTCCCGCAGGCGATGTGCACACGACGAGCGCCGCGGCCGGCGTCACGGGATATCCGAGGGAGAGTGTGTAGCGGGCGGGGCGATGAACGCGCGGGAGAACACCGTCGCGAAAGCTGCGTGCGCGCGAAGCGCGCACGGGAAGAGGAGCGGAAGCTGTGTCCGTTTCCATCACGGGCTATGGGATGTGACGCCGGGGTCGCCTGCGCTGCACGACTCACTCCGGGGGTCGCATGACCTCACTGAGTCTGTCTGTCGCCCGTTCATCGGGAGCCGCACGCCGCACCCCACAAACGCGCGCCGCGGGCACAATCGGTCGCGCGCTCTCCACCCCACCCCGAACGTACTGCTGTCGGAGCGCACGCTACCATCGGACCATCATGACAGCAAGCGGCTTTCCGGCGATGTGTGACCGAGCGCGCGCAGGAGCGCGAGAACGGACACGGCGGCCGCGCCCACGCGTGCGATCGCTTCCGCCGCTTCGCAGACTGTCGCACCGCTCGTGACGACGTCGTCCACGAGGACGATGCGGTGCGGCATCGCATCCGTCGCAATCCAGCGAAACGCGTCGTGCACGTTCCGTGCACGGGCGTCATCGTCCATCGCCGACTGCGGGCGGGTCGCGCGGCGTCGCGCGAGCGCGCCGTCCCACACGGGAAGGCCGAGGCGCTCCGACGCCCCGTGCGCCAGGAGCGCCGCCTGGTTGAATCCCCGTTCGCGCAATCGGCGCCGGTGGAGGGGAACCGGAACGAGGACGCAATCCGCGCGCGACCACGCCGCCGGCCAGGCCTCCCCCATCCATCGTCCCGCGAACCGGGCGAGGCGCGTTCCCCCCCGGTACTTCATCACGTGCACGAGCCGCAGTGTCTCGGGCGTCGCGACACAGAGCGACGCGCACGGCACCGAACGGGCTCCCCTCCGCACGTCCTCGATGCGCGTGGCGCGGGGTGCATTCGCTTGACACGTGGCGCACACCGGCACGCGGTCGCGCGCGGGTTCGTCCTCGCGCTCGCACATCGCGCAGCGTTCGGGGAGAACGGCGTGCAGCGCCTCACGCAGCACACGAGCGATCCACACGTCCCCTCCCCCTCCGTTCACCTCGCGGCGCGCCGTGCGTCCTCCAGTGCTTCGCGCAGGATCGCCACTGGCGGTTCCCCACCCAACCACCACGCGAGTGTGAGTGCCCCTTGGTGCAGCAGCAACCCGCGTCCGTCCGCGGAGTCGATGCCGCCGGCCCGCGCCGCGTCGAGGAGGGCGGACGCGCGCGCGTACGATGCATCGATGACCAGCCGGACGCGCGGCCCGCAGTGCTCGAGGACGCGCGACGCGGCGTCCGCGGTCCACACCGGCGCCGGAATCGTGTTGATCACGATGTCGCACGGGCTGACGGACTCGTCGAGATCGCTCACGCGCACCCCGTCGATCGACGACAGCGCCGCACGGGCGCGCGCGCGATCGCGCACGCCCGCATCGACGCGATCCGCGCCGGATCGCACACACGCTTCGATCACGCTGCGCCCCGCGCCGCCGGCGCCGAGAACGCGCACGGATACGCCGCGCACGTCCACTCCGTGCTCGTCCCGCAATGCAGCGATCATGCCGTCGCCGTCCGTGTTGTGCGCGTGCCATCCGTTCGCGCGGCGGAGGAGCGCGTTGCAGGAACGCGCGCGGCGCGCGGTGTCACTCGATTCCACCGCGCACTCGAGCGCGGCGTGCTTGTGCGGCGTGGTCACGTTCAGCCCGCGGACGTGGGCCGCATACAAGCCGGCAAGGGCCGCCGGGACGTGAGCCGCTTCGACCGCGAACGGCACGTACACCGCTCCCACTCCGAGGCGCGCGAACGCGCGCGTGTGCATGCCGGGCGACAGCGAGTGCTCCACCGGCCACCCGACGATCCCGTAGACGCCCGTGGTCCCACGGATCTCAGTAGTCATGTCGCCGAATCGAGACATTTGCGAGCAATCCGAGTTGCACCATGCTCATGAGAAGCGACGATCCGCCGTACGAGATCAGCGGCAGCGGGAGTCCGGTGACCGGCGCGAGTCCCACCGTCATCCAGATGTTCACGAGCACGTTGTAGAGAAACACGCCGACCATGCCAAACGCGACGAGGCTCGCGAATCGGTTACGCGCGCGGTAGGCGATGACGATCCCGTTCGTGAGCAAGAGCAGGTAGAGCAGGAGCACGGCGGTCGTGCCGAGGAATCCGAACTCCTCGCCGACCACGCAGTAGATGAAGTCCGTGTGCTGCTCTGGGAGGAACGACAGCTTCTTCTGCGTCCCCTGGAGGTATCCCTTCCCGGCGACGCCGCCCGCGCCGAGAGCGATCTTCGACTGAATGATCTGGTAGCCCGCGCCGTACGGGTCCTTCGCGGGATCGAGGAACGTCGTGATGCGTTGCCGCTGATACTCGTGCAGGTGATTCCACGCGTGCGGCGCGGCGAGACCCGCTCCAATATTGATCGCGAGCAACAGCACGCCCACGAAGATGCCGAGGCGGTCCCGCGCACGAAACAGCACGAACGCGAGGATCGCGATGTACACGATCCAGAGTTTTGTCGAGATCAACGCCGTCAGGTTCATGATCGGCGACGCGACGAGCAGCAGCCCGAACAACGGGAAACCCGCCCACGCGAGCATGGGCAGCGGCAGCGCGGCGAAGGACATCGCACTGCCCAAGTCCGGTTGCTTGAGCACCAGGGCGGCGGGCACCGCACACAATCCCAGGCACGCAAACATGCGTGACGGCCGGAGGACGTTGAAGGGCCGTCCGCCGAGAACCCGTGCGAGCACGAGTACGGCGCCGATCTTCGCCACCTCCGACGTCTGCAGGAGAAACACGCCGAGGTCGAGCCATCTCTTCGCGCCCAGTCGTGTGCTTCCGATCACCAACGTCAGCATGAGGAGCACGATCGAGACGCCGTAGGCGGTGACGGCGAGCGGCCCGTCGAAGTAGCGCAACGGGATCGTCGCGGCGACCAGGAAGAGCACGGCGCCGACGACGATCCAGACGGCCTGCTTGAGGTGCAATCCGTGCTCCGGCGTTCCGGGAACAGACGTCGCGCTGTACACCGCGGCGAGCCCGATCATCAGGAGCAGGAAAGCGGTGACGAGCAGCACGCCGTCGGCGCGTTGCAACTCCACGGGAAGGCGGCGGCGGGCGGGCATTCGTCTAGTCCGACACCACCGCGAGACTGTCCACCGTCGAGCCCGAGGGCGGCGCGTTCGGTCGCACGACCGCTTCCATCACCTTGCGCGCAATCGGCGCGGCGTGCGTGCCTCCGTGCCCCACGTTCTCGACGATCACGGCCACCACGACACGCGCACTATCGACGGGCGCAACCCCGACGAACCATGCGTGATCCTCGCCGTGCGGATTCTGCGCGGTTCCCGTCTTTCCGCCCACGCGCACGCCCGGAATGCGCGCGCGTCCGCCCGTTCCTCCCGGCGACTCCACCACGCCGGCGAGCGCCTCGGTGATGTCGTGCAAGATCTCGGGACGAATCCCGAGCGGTCGCGGCGGGGCGACGGGCGCCGGCGCTTCCGCCACACCGGTCGGATCGTCCGTTTTCAGCTGAACGTGCGGCGTGACGCGACGTCCGCCGTTGACGAGCAGGGAGTAGAACGCTGCAAGGCTCAGAGGCGTTTGGATGATCTCCGCCTGCCCGATGGCGAGCGAGAGCACGACGCCCTTGCCCCATCCGCGCTCGCCGCGATGCTTGTTGTACCATGCGACGTCCGGCACGAACGACTTGCGCTCTTGCGGCAGGTCGATCCCCGTGCGTCCGATCAGACCGGTCTCCTTCGCCCAACGCGCAAGTCCGTCGATGCCCTCGCGCAAGCCGACCTGGTAATAGTACGTGTCGCAACTCCGCGTCAGCGCGCCGAGAAAGTCCTGACTTCCGTGGCCGGAGTGCAGCCAGCAACGGAAGTAGCGGTTGCCGAAGAAGTATCCGCCGCCGCACGGCACGAAGCGTTGCTCCGGCGTCACGCGGCCGTCTTCGAACGCGGCGAGCGACGTGAGCGGCTTCCACGTCGATCCCGGCGGGTACGCGGCTTGGATCGGACGCGCGAGCAGGGGAAACGCCGTGTCGTCGATGAATTCCTTCCAGCGCCCGCGCTTGAGCCCGACCGCGAACTCGGCGGGATCGTACGTCGGGCGCGAGACCATCGCGAGCACGCCACCGTCGCGCGGATCCAGCGCGACGAGCCCGCCCCGCAAGCTCTCCGGAAACGCTGCCTCGGCGGCACGCTGCACGTTCATATCCAGTGTCAGGTACAAGTCCGGACCGCGGACCGGCGCGCGTGCGGGCCGGTCGATCAACGTGCCGATGCGCTGGCCGAGAGCGTTCAGCGTGACGTACTCGATGCCGTCTCGTCCGCGCAGGTACTTCTCGTACTGCTTCTCGACTCCCGCGCGTCCCACCATGTCGCCTGGGCGATAACTCTCCTCGCGCTTCTTCTCTAACTCCTCTTCCGTGATCTCGCCGAGGTATCCGAGCACGTGCGCCGCGCTGCGTCCGGGGTAGTGACGCAACGGCTCCGTGAGAATCGTCACGCCCGGAAGATCGGATCGATGTTCTTCGATCGCCGCCACGCCGCGCATGTCGATGTTGCGGCGAATGGTGACCGGCCCGAAGCTCTGTCCGCGCTGCTTCGCATATCGCTCCTGCAACTCCTCCACCGGCACATTCAGCAGGAACGCGATGCGTTGCAGCATCACCGGGATTCCGAGGCGTCGCGCAGCGGGGTTGAGCGGATCCACCGCCAGCGAGAACGACGGCACGCTGTCGACGATGATCTCACCGTGCCGGTCGCGGATCACACCACGCGCCGCGGGACGGATCACCAGGCGCACCGCGTTGTTCTCCGCCAGTCGCCGGTACTCCGCACGCCCGACGACCTGGATCTGCACCAGGCGCACCATCACGACGCCGAAGAGAAACGCGATCAGCAGCGTGAACCCGATGGCGGCTTTGCGCCGGCTTTCCTCCTCAGGAAGTTCGAGCGCCACTATCCCACCGAATGCGCATGCGCAAGGTCCGCGTCACGAACGCGAACAGCGGCGGGCAGACGAGCGCCGTGTACACGGCCGCCGGGAGCGACCGCACGATCAGAACGCGCGTGAGCGTCGTGACCTCGGAGGCATGCGTCAGCCAAAACACCACCGCATCGACCAGGAACACGGCCGCCGCAATGCAGAGCACTTGAGATTCCCATCGATCGCGAT
>CAZEPH010000121.1:0-7427 GCA_964514075.1 uncultured bacterium
TATCCGCGACGCCGACGAACACGAAACGCGCACGCGGATGCTCCGCCAGGATTGCCGGGATCGCGTCGAACAGATCCCACACGCCCTTCGGTCGCGAGAGACGACCGACGAAGAGCACGGCGCGTTCGTCTGCAGCGAGCCACTCGGGCCGCTCGAGCGACACGCGAAACGACGTGGCGTCCACCAGGTTCGGCACGACAGCGACGTCCGCGCGCCGCCACACGCGCGCGAACAGCGCGCGATAGCTCTCGCCGAGGACGATCACGCGATGGGCGGCGCGCATCATCGCGCGCGAGCGCCATCGCCCGAACGCTGTGTCAGCGTAGGGAAACAGAGACTGGTGCGTGCCGTGGTAGTGGCACACGACGCACGCGCCGAACGCGCGCGCGAGCAGCATCATCACCCAATCGCGCGCGAACGCGTACCCGGACGTCGCATGCACGTACACGATCGCGGGCCGCACGCGGGCGAGCAGGGACACGTACGCGGAGACGTTGCGCAGGAAGAACACCGGCGTTCGCCAGGTCGCCGTATCCGCAGCCGCGCGCACGAGTTTCTTCGACGTGTCGAGCGTGTGCACCTCGTACTCGCGTGCGAGGCTCGACCCCAGGAGCAACGCGTTCATCACGCCCACGCCGGCGAGCGGCGGCGGGATCGGCCCGACGACGAGGAGGCGCGGCTTCACGCGCGGCTCGCGTCACCGCGCGCGCTGTGGTACAACACCGCGCACATGCCCGCCGCCGCCGCACAACTCACGCTCTCGTTTCCGGCACCGACGCGGTGGGTGTTCTCGCGTCCGGCGCAGGCGTCCCGCCACGCCGCGCGCATTCGCGAACGCATCGAGTTCGTCCGTCGCTTCTTTCCCGAGCTGGACGACACGACGATTCGCGTCGGCCTCGCGCGGAAGCGCGGCGTTCTCGGCTGGGGATCGCTCGACCCGGAGCATCCCGGAATCTGGGTACGCCCGATCCGCCTGGAGTATTTCACGATCGCGCATGAGCTCACGCACCTCTTGCAAGCGCGGGGGCTTCTCCCGCGCGGCGAGCGTGCGTGCGATCTCTTCGCGCTGACGCGCTCGCCCCTCATCATCGACCACATGCCGTCATACCTGCGGCTGCCCGCGGCGTTGCGGCGCGCGGAAGGCGTGGAGCCGCACGTGGCGCGCGCGCTGCACGACGCGGCGTGCGACGCCGCCGTGGCGCACGCGCGCGGCGTGCGCCAGTACATCCGGCGATTCGAGGCGCACATGACCGCGTGGGCCGCCGAGCCTCACGTCAGCCGAAAGAGCCACGGCATCATCGCCTTGAACACGTAGCCGGCGATCTGCGGGTTCTCCTTGAGCCGGCGTGTCGAGTACGCGTACCAACTCTCGCCGTAGGGCACGTACACGCGCAGACGGTGCCCGCTCGCAAGGAGCGAGCGGCGCAGCTCGTCGCGCACGCCGAGGAGCATCTGGAACTCGTAGCGCTCGCGCGCGAGGCTGCGCTCCTGCACGAGGCGCTCGGCGCCGCGCGTGAGCACGTCGTCGTGCGTCGCGATGCCGACGTAGGAACCCGCGTCGAGCAGGAGCGTGAGGATTGCGAGGTAGTTGCGCTGCACCTCGCCGCGGCCCTGGAACGCGATCGATTCCGCCTCGCGATAGATGCCTTTGCAGAGCCGGATGTTCGCGCCCTCCGCCGCCAGCGCACGTGCATCCTCTTGCGTACGACGCAAGCACGCTTGCAGCACGACGCCGACGCTCGGCACGACGGCGCGTGCCGCGCGATACGCCTCGAGCGTCGCGTCGGTCACGGAGGCATCCTCCATGTCGATGCGCACGAAGATCCCGTGCGCGGCCGCCGCGCGCGCGATGTCGAGGAGCAACGCGTGACACAGCGTGCGATCGAACCGCAAGCCGAGCGCGCTCAGCTTGACGGAGATGTTCGAGTCGACCCGCTCGCGTACGATCGCCGCCAGCAGGTCGTGGTACATGCGCGCGTACGCTTCCGCGGCGGCGCGCTCGTTCACGTCTTCGCCGAGCACGTCGCACGTGGCCATGGCGCCCTCGGCGCCGAGAGCGCGCACGACGCGGACGGCATCCGCAAGCGTCGCGCCCGCGATGTAGCGCTGCGCGACGCGACCGACGATCGGCTTGGGAATCAGCGGAAGGCTGCGGACGACGAGGTGGTCGAGGACCGTCATGCGCAGAGCAGTTGAGGGTTCACGCGGCGAAGCTAGCAGCGTGCGGCGGTGAGCGTCAACGCGAAGGGCCGCGCCCGACGATGGACGCGACCCGCACGACACGATGGAGTGGACTACGGCGCCGTGGCGCTCGACGTGGACTGCACCAACTGCCAGGCGCGAAGCGACGCGAACAGATACTCCCCCGGTCCATCGCGCACGATCAGCGTGACCTTGTGCCGACCGTACGGTACGTCGAGGCTCGCCTGCTGCGGCTTACGTGCGCGGATCTTGCTCGCATCCGGCAGCGTGAGAACGAGGTCCTTCCCCGGCTTCAGTTCGATGGTCGACGCATGCACGCCGTCCACCAATGCGTCGATCGTGTATTTCTTCGCGGCGGCTTTCTCGTCGCCGGCGGGCGCGATCCCCGTCACCGTGAGCGACGTCTGCGGCGTCGGCGCGTTGATCGACAGCGTGATCGTGTCGCCGCGGTCCAACCGCAGCACGCGATGCTGCCGCGCCGTGCGATCGAGGCCGACCACGTTCACCGAGTCGTGCTTGCCCTCGATCGACAGGATCGCCACCTCCACCCACCGTGCGTTCATCGCTTCTTCCTGCAAGCGCGCGGTGAGCGGATCGTCCTTGAGACGTCGTTCGCGATCCTGGTCCTCAAAACCCGGCGACGATGCGGTCGGCGTTTGCTGTCCGCCGTCGATCGGCCCGCCGGGTCCGCCGCCACCGCCACCTCGCCCCCCGCCGCGCTGCGCGAACGCCGTCGTGCTCGCGACGACGAGCGCGCACGCGCTCAAGAGGATGGCCAGCAACTGTCTGCTCATGATCCGTCTCGCTTTCATCGATGTGGCGGCGTGCCCCTGGGGCGGCAGTAGTGTGATGCACCAGCGCCCGAACCGGCAGGATACCATGGTCACCGGGCGCCGGGTAGGACGCCCCACTGCAGAGATCGGTTGCACGTAGGCCTTTCGCCGTGCGACAGCCGAGCCTAGAATCCCGCGGTCATGCGACGACTCATCCCCCCCCGTTCCGAGCCCTTCGCGGACAACCAGCGCATCGCCCGGTTCGTGTGGCTGTTCGTGGCGATGCTCGTCCTGTCCGTCCCGCTCGGCGTCCTTCCGGCCGTGCATTACGTGCGGCTCCTCGTCAGCGGCGCCGCGCTGTATCAACTAGTGCGCATGCGCGGCCGCCTCCACTGGGCGGCCAAGTGGTTCTGGCTGCCGCTGTGGCTGATCGTCGCGTCCGGGGTCGCGGACGATTCGACCAATCCTCTCGGGCCGATCATCATGATCGGTCTCGGTCTCTCTCTCGCGCGCTATCTGGTCCCCTGGGTCACGTCCGCGAGCGGCAGGCTCCTCGCGCTGCTTCCGGCGCTGGGCGGACTGGGGCTCCTCTTCCCCGCGCTCGTTCCGTCGGCGCTGGAGTACACGGGCCGGTTGAGCGCGCACGGGCGCCTCGATCGTGCGCTGTTCGGATTGTGCTACACGCTCGTGGCGCTCGCCGGGGTGGTCGCGCTGCGGGAACTCGGACAGCGGTGGATTCTCCGCGCCCGTATTCGCACGAAACTCGTCGTGTCGTACGCAATCGTGGCGTTGCTGCCAGCGTTGCTGGTGGCGGTGTTCGTCGCGCTGTCGGCGTGGGTGCGCGCGGGGCAGAACATCGCGGCGGGCGTGGGACCGCATCTCGCGGCCACCTCCGCGGCGCACGATTGGATGGAGAGCGTGCGCACGCGCGTGCGTCCAGATCCTGGGGCGCTGGACGCGGCCGCGCGGGCGATCGCGCCGACGCTCACGGCCCACTCCGTCACCGGGGTTCTGTGCGAGCGCCCGACCGGTCGTCGATGGTCGACTCGCGTGCTCTTCACGTCGGGCGACGCGGCGCCTGTCCCTGCGCTCGCGCCGGTGAGCGATAGCGGCCTCGCGCAGGGACTCGCGGCGATCGACCGTCGGTTCTATTGGATGGAGAGCGCCGCGTGGGTGCAGGCCGGCGACAGCCTCGTGCTCTACACGATCGAGCCGGTCACGGAAGAACGACTCGGAGGGTATGCGGCCGCCGCGCACGCGGACATCCAGCTCGCCACCGCAACGGTGGAGGATCCCTCCATCACGATCGACTTGTCGAGCAAGGACCCGCTGGTGATCGCCGCGCAAGCGGACTCGCTCAGCGCACTCCGCGGCCGACGCTCGCGCGTGGAGCGCGAGGCGATGCGCGATTCCCTGGCGCGCGCGGCCGGCGCGACGATTCTCGGCGCCGGGCGATACACGAGAAGCGTGAGTCCCTTCCCCGCCGGCGGTTCGATGCTGAAGTGCGTCGCGTGGGACGCGCAGCAGGCGCGGTGGATCACCCCGGGCGTCGCGATACTGGCGCGCCCACGACTCGCCGATGTGCTCTTCCCCTCGTTCACCGGCAACGATCCGCTCGGCAAATTCTTCGCGTGGGTGTTGCTGTCGCTCGGTGTCACGCTGCTCGTCGCCAACATGATCGCCGTGGCGTGGGGTGGGCGCATCGCGCGACTCATCACGGGCGGCGCGGCGACGCTGCGCACGGCGGCGAGCGCCATCGGGAGCGGGGACTTCTCCACGCGCGTGAGCGTGCCCACGCGCGACGAGTTCGGCGAGCTGGCCGACGCATTCAACGGCATGGCGCGCGGCCTCGAAGAAGGGCGCGCGGCGATGGTCGAACGCGAGCACCTGCGGCGCGAACTGGATCTCGCACGACAAATCCAGACGCGTTTGTTGCCTGGCGAGCCGCCGGTGTATCCGCGCCTCGAAATCGCCGCGACGAACGCGATGAGCCAGCAAGTCGGCGGCGACTACTACGACTTCGTGCAGCTGGCGGACGGACGGCTCGGGTTGTGTGTCGCCGACGTATCCGGACATGGCGTCGCGGCGGCATTGCTCATGAGCAACGTGAAGGCGGCGCTCGTCTCTTCCGCCGCCATCGAAACCACGCCTGAGGGCATCACCGCGCGGGTGAACCGCATGCTCTGCGACGCGATCGAATCCGGCAAGTTCGTGACGTTCTTCTTCGCGGCGCTCGACCCGCGCTCGCTGCGGATGGAGTACGTGAACGCGGGACACCCCGCTCCGATGCTCGTGCGTGCCGGCGGCGAGGTCGAGCGGCTCGACCGGGGCGGCGTGATTCTCGGAGTCCTGCCGGGCGCCGAGTTCGAACGAGGCGCGGTGACGCTCGATGCGGGCGACCTGTTGACGTTGTTTACCGATGGGCTCGACGAAGCGCTCGACGCGAACGATCAGCTCTATGGACAGGACCGGGTCGAGGCCACGCTCCGCGCCTCGCGCGCGCATCACGCGGCCGATGTGATCGAGACACTCCTCTCCGACGTCCGCGCACACGAGGGTGCGCGCGGCGCGAGCGACGACCTCACGCTGATGGTGGTGCGTGTGGCCGCCGCCTAACGGCTACTCGACGCGCCGCCGCCGTGCCGCGATGATCGATGCGTCGCACGCGGCGCGTGCGATGGATCGGAGGGCGCAATGACCATTACGTTGACCGAACACGACGCGACGATTCTCCGCGGATACTTGCGCGACCAGCTGCCGGATCTGCGCCGCGAAGTAGCGCGGACGGAGCAGCACGAACTCCGTCACATGCTGGTGGAACGGCTGGACCTCATCGAGCGGCTTCTCGAAGAGACGATGCAGCTCGCGCGCTGACGCGCGCGCCCGCTACTCGGCCGCCGGGACCTCGATGCCGCACGCTGCGGCGAGACGCGCGTGCTCCGCCGGGCTGACCCACGGCACCTCGAGGTATTCGAGAATCTCCTCGGTGTTCATCCCGAGCCGAATCGCCTCGCGTACCGCGACGCGGTACGCCTCCAACTCCGTCGGCCGGTCGACGTACTCGTAGTTTTCGTCGAACAACTCGCGGCCGTCGTGGAACTGCTTGACGTGCGTGAGTTCGTGCACGACGTCCAGGTAGAGCGACCGTTCCTCGCCGGTGTGGAGATACCACTGGCTCACGTGCAGCACACCGTCCTCGTCGCTCACCCACATGAAGCCACGCCCGTCGTCGATCGAAACGAGCGCGGCATCCAGAAAGGCAGAGCGCACGCCGGCATCGGGGAGATACTCCGCGACGCCGGGAGAGTGATCCAATCCGCCGAACACTTCACGCAAGGGGTACACGCCGAGCGGGAGCCGGCGTGCGGCCGTGAATCCGTCCATGTGCGGGATCGTACGCGATGCGCCGTGTTCGCCGCTAGACTTGCGCCGGCACGATGTGCGCCTTCTTGCGCTGCGCGCTCGGCGGCCGCTCGATGGACGACGTGGTGCCCGGCGGCTCGCGCAACGCCAGCCGCAGCACATCCTCCACCGTGCTCACCGGAATGATCTTCACCTCGCGCTTCACTTCTTCGGGGACCTCCACGAGATCGCGGACGTTCTTCTGCGGAAGCAGGAACGTCTTGATGCCCGCGCGGTGCGCCGCAAGGAGTTTCTCCTTCACGCCGCCAATAGGCAGCACCTTCCCGAGCAACGTCACCTCACCGGTCATGGCGAGATCGCGCGGCACGGGGCGGCCAGTGAGCGTGGACATGATGGCGGTCACCATCGTCACGCCCGCACTTGGACCATCTTTCGGAATGGCGCCGGCCGGCACGTGCACGTGAATGCCCTTCTCTTCGAACAATGTGAGCGCGACGCCCCACTCGCGCGCGTGCGCGCGCGTGTACGAAAGCGCCGTCTTTGCCGACTCCTCCATCACCTTACCGATTTGCCCGGTGAGCAGGAGGTCCGCCTTGCCGTCGAGGAGCAGCGCCTCCACGGTCATGACGTCGCCCCCGTATTCGCTCACGGACACGCCCGTCACGCCGCCGATGCGGTCTTCCTCTTCGAGCATGTTTTGCTCGAAGCGCGGTGGACCGAGTATCTCCGCGAGCGCGTCCGCGTTCGGTGTGAGCTTCTCCGTCCGTCCTTCGAGAATGCGGCGCGGGATCTTGCGGCACACGTTCGCGATCTCGCGATCCAGGTTCCGCACGCCGGCCTCGCGCGTGTACTCGCGGACGATCGTGCGCACGGCGTCGCGCGTGAACTCCACGTTCTCCGTCGTCAGCCCGTGCTCCGTGAGTTGGCGCGGCACGAGGTATGCCTGCGCGATCTCGAGCTTCTCCTCCTCCGTGTATCCCGGGAGGCGGATGATCTCCATGCGATCACGCAAGGGCGGGCTGATCGTGTCCACGATGTTCGCCGTCGTGATGAACAGCACCTGCGAGAGATCGTACTGCACCTCGAGGT
>CAZEPH010000122.1:0-7375 GCA_964514075.1 uncultured bacterium
AACTTCGAGGGCCGCGTGAACCCGCTCGTCCGCGGCAACTACCTCGCGTCGCCGCCGCTGGTCGTCGCGTACGCGCTGGCCGGCACGATGCACGTCGACTTCGAGAAGGATCCGCTCGGCACCGGACGCGACGGGCGCCCTGTGTTCCTGCGCGACGTGTGGCCGTCCAACGACGACGTGGCGCGCGCGGTGCGCGGCGCGATCGGCGCGGAGATGTTCCGTGCACGCTACGGAGACGTGTTCCGCGGGTCGGATGCGTGGCGCGCGCTCGACGCACCGGCGGGCGAGCGCTATGCCTGGGACGCCGCGTCGTCGTACATCAAGCACCCGCCGTACTTCACGACGCTCACGCCCGAACCCGCGCCGCTCGCGGACGTCCTGGGCGCGCGCGTGCTCGCTCTGCTGGGTGATTCCGTGACGACGGACCACATCTCGCCGGCGGGATCGATCGCGGAGAACGGGCCCGCCGGCACGTACCTGACATCGCTCGGGATCGCGAAGCGCGACTTCAACTCGTACGGTGCGCGGCGCGGGAATCACGAGGTGATGGTGCGCGGCACGTTCGCGAACATCCGGCTGCGCAACCTGCTCGCGCCGGGCACGGAAGGCGGATGGACGACGCACGTTCCGTCCGGCGATCGCATGTGGATCTTCGACGCGGCGGAGCGGTATCGCGCGGATGGCGTGCCGCTGATCGTGCTCGCGGGCAAAGAGTACGGCACCGGTTCGTCGCGCGATTGGGCCGCCAAGGGACCGATGCTGCTCGGCGTCCGCGTCGCGATCGCGTCGAGTTTCGAGCGCATTCACCGGAGCAATCTCGTCGGCATGGGCGTGCTGCCGCTGGAATTCGCCGACGGAGCGGACGCCGCCTCGCTCGGACTCACCGGCCACGAATCGTTCGACGTCACGGGACTCGCGAGCGGTGCACTCACGCCGCGCGGTCGTCTCACGGTGCGGGCCACGCGCGACGACGGAACGGCGCTGTCGTTCGAGACCGTCGTGCGGATCGATACGCCGCGGGAGTTGGAGTACTACCAGCATGGCGGCATCCTGCCGTACGTGCTGCGCCGGTTACTCGTGGAGGAGGCAGCGAGCGCGTGAGGCGCCGAGCGCTCCTGGGCGCGGCGCTGTGCTGTGCGATCGCCGTCGGCGCAGCGCACGGCGCGTCCTCCCTGCCCGTCGCTCGTGCGGATACGGTGGTCGACGTGTACCACGGCGTGCGCGTCGCCGACCCGTACCGGTGGATGGAGTCGTCGTCCGAGGAGTTCGATACGTGGGTCGATGGACAGGCCGCGTACGCACGCGACACCCTCACACGGCTCCCCGGACGCGACAGCATCCGCGACGTGCTGGAGCGCGCCAATCGCGGAACGACACGCGTCATCGCGCAGGCCGTGCGCGGCACGACTCCCCGCATCTTCCTCTTGAAGCGCGCTCCGGAGGACCCAACGCCGCGCGTGTGGGTGCGCGAGGGATGGACCGGCCCGGAGCGACTCCTGGTCGACCCCGGCACGCGCGGGAGCGACAGCGTGCACTACGCGGTGGATGCCATCGCCCCGTCGTGGGATGGACGCTATCTCGCGTACGGCATGTCCGCCTCCGGCTCGGAGGACAGCGCGATCGAAGTGCTGGACGTCGACAGCGGACGGCTGCTCGCGGACCGGATCGATCGTGCGCAGTATGCGAGCATCTCGTGGCGTGCGGACAATCGCTCGTTTTTCTACTGGCGCCGCCGCGCACCCGCACCCGGTGCGGCGCGCGCGGACTGGTTTCGCGATGCGTCCGTGCACCTGCACGTCTTGGGCGACGATCCCGACACGGAGCCGCCCGTCTTCGGAAGCGCCGTCGCCTCGCTGGGGCTCACGGGTCGGGACTTCTCCGCGGTTCTCACGTCACCGCAGAGCCCGTGGGCGATCGCGTACGCCTACGCGGGGAGTTCGGCGCCGGCGCAGTGGTTCGTCGCCCGCGCCGAGTCCGTTGGGAGCGGGGTGCGGAGTCCGTGGCGGCGGATCGCCGAGGAGAGCGATCGCATCGACGACATGTGCGTGCACGGAGACAGCGCCTACGCGCTGTCGTTCGCCACGCCGAATGGATCCGTGATCGCGGTGCACGCGCGCACGGAGACGGTGCGGACGGGTCACGTCGTTGTCCCGGAGACCGCGCGTCCCCTGCGTTTGTTTCTCGCCGCGCGCGACGGGCTGTACTTGTTTTCCGTGACGGACCACGGCGGCTCGCACATCGAGCGCATGACGTGGGACGCGCGAGCGCAGCGGGATGTCGCACGCCTGCCGTTCTCCGGTGCGGTGCGCGATCTCGCCTCCGATCTGGATCGTGACGGCGTGCGTTTCAACCTCGCCGGGTGGTTCCACTTTGCGGAACCGTACGCGTACGACCCGGCCGGAGGCGTGCGGTCGCTCGGCCTCGTGGAGGCCTGGCCTGCATCGTACGATGACCTCGCCGCGACGGAGACGGAGGTCACGTCCGCGGACGGGACGCGCGTCCCGCTCACGATCCTGCACCGGCACGACGCACTCTTCGACGGATCGTCCCCCGCGATTCTCACAGGCTACGCTGCGTACGGCATCTCGGCGCAACCGACGTTTGCACCGATGGTGCTCGCGTGGGTCGGGGGCGGCGGCGTCTACGCGGTCGCGCACGCACGTGGCGGCGGAGAACGCGGCGACGCATGGCATCTCGCCGGCTCGGTGCGCAACAAGGAGCGCGGCTACGCGGACGTGGTCGCGTGTGCGGAGCATCTCCTCGCTCGCGGATACACGCGCGCATCACGTCTCACGCTGATGGGCACGTCGGCGGGCGGGTTGCTCGTCGGGGGAACGATGACGCGGCGTCCCGACCTGTTCGCGGCGGCGATTCTCCGCGTGCCGTGCACGAACCTCCTTCGCTTCGAACTCACCGAAGGTGGACCCGCGAACGTGCCCGAGTTCGGCACGGTGTCCGATTCGGCCGACTTTCGCGCGATGTACGCCGCCGATCCCTACCATCGCATCCGCGACCGCGTGCGCTACCCGGCCGTTCTCTGCACGACCGGGTTGCACGACGTCCGCGTGCCGGTGTGGCAACCGGCGAAGTTCGTCGCGCGCCTACAATCCCATATCCCGCGCACGCCGGCTCTCCTGCGTGTCGAGGCGGATGCCGGCCACGGTCTGGGAAGCACTGCGTCGCAACTGGTCGAGGAGTACGCGGACCTCTTCGCGTTCGCCCTGTGGGCGAGCCGCCGCTAACGCATCTCCGCGAGGGCGTAGAGGCGATCCACGTTCGACTGCACCCACGCGCGCAACTGCTCCAGCGTGTCCTCGCGTCCCGGCTTCGCGCGCCATGTACCCGACTCCACGTCGATCTCGACGATGTGCGCGAAACGCCGTTGCCGTCCCAGAAACTCTTCCACCGGCGTGCGCTGCGATGACTCGCGATCGCAATCCAGCACGCGGCCGCCCTTTCCGCGCTCCCACGTGAACGCGGGGAACACGCCGGAGGTCGCGCCGAGCATCGCGAGGTCGATGGTCTCGCCGTCGTCGAACTTCCACCCGCTGATGCACGGGGCGGGCACGAAGACGATCGACATGCCTTTCGCGGCGAGCGCGCGCTCCATCGTCTTCACAAAGAGCTTGCCGTGCGCGGGGCTCACCTGCGCCACGAAGTCCACACCCGCTGCGATGCATAGGTGGATGTAGTCGAGCGGCATCTGCGTGTTGCCCACGCTGCCGCCGTTCACAGGCGTGGTGCTCGTGTCGGCGAACGGCATCGACGTGGGCGAGTACTGAAAGCCCGTGTTCGCGAAGATCTCGTTCACGAGAACGACCATGGTGTTGCGCGCGCGGCGTTGGATCGTGTGGAGCAACGCTCGCATGCCGATGGAGATGGCGCCTCCGTCGCCGCTCACGCTCACCACTTGCACGGGCCTGTCGAGGGCGCCGACCTCCGTGAGGATGTCCGACACGTCGCGAATCGCTTCGCCGAGCGTGGGCGCCGACTCGAACACGTTGTGGAGAATCATAAACGCCTTCTCGAACGACTCGGGCGGCGCGTCGCCGCGTCCCCACGCCACGATGTTCGGATAGGCTAGCGTGGAGACCTCCGCGCACGACGTGCCGATCGTGAAGACGGTCTTCACGCCGTTGTCCGTCACGCGGCCGATGTTCTGGAACGCGATCGACTCCATGCATCCGGGACACAGCGACGATCCCGGGCGGAAGCAACTCTCCTTGAGCGCCGTGTCCTTGTAGCCACTCATCACACACGCCCTCCCCCGTGGAACACCATGTGCGGCGACGCGGGGCCTCCGTTGCGCACGGACACCGCGGTGTCGATCATCGCCTCCCACGTGTCTTCGGACACGTCCGCGCCACCGAGCCCCGCGAACGCGCTCACGATGCGCGGCGGTGTGACGAGATCCGAGAGCGCGTCGGACACGTCGAGCGTGAGGTGTCCGCGTCCGTAGTGGTGCGCTTGATTCACGACGAGCACCACGTCCGCGCGTTCGAGACGCTTGCGCACCGCATCGCGCGGGAACGGCGCGAGCAGCCGCATCGTAATGCCGGCGATCGAGAGCCCGTGTGATTCCTCCGCCGCGCGGCGCACCGCGGCGAATGTGCCCATGTCCGGCCCCATGCCGAGCACGGCGACATTCACGCGTCCGTCGTCCGGCCATCCGACGTGGTCGAAGTACGACAGACCGGGGCGGCCGAACGTGGACGCGAAGTCCGCACCGATCTGCGGTAGCACGTCGAGCGCACGCAATAGACGCGCCTTCTGCCCGACCTTGAACCCTTGAAAGTGCTTCGACGTGACGCAATTGCCCATCGCCGTATCACCGTTGAGCAGTCCCGGCAGCGGGCACGGCGCGATCCAGCGATCCTGAAACGCGTGGATCGCGGCGTCCGGTTCGACGACGAGTCGTGCGCTCTTGTGACTGTCCTTGATGCCGTAGTAGCCGGGCATCACGGGCGTGAGGATGTCCGGATGCATCCCGAGACACGGCGCTTGCAGGAGGGTGTCGTAGATCTGCTGCTTGCCGCTGCACGCGATTTGGATGAAGCCGTCGTCGCGATGGGCGAATGTGTCGGACGGATCGCCCTCGATGCACAGCGGGAAGTTCGCTGTCGCGCGATACACGTCGATGAGCAGCACGTTCCCGAGCCCGCTGGCGCCGAGCGAGCGCGTGGTCTCGGTCATGTGGTCCAGGCCCACCGCGCTCGTGGCCGTCGGGAAGATCAGGTCGCGGCACGCCGCGGCGGCGGCGACCAGGTAGTCCGCCACCGCGTGCTCGGCCTCCATGAGTTTGACCCGGCGATGCGAGCGTTCCTTCGCCACGTGCGCCGCTACCGTCTCGAGCCACTTGGTGGAGGGCGTGATCGGGAAGCCGGCGAACAGCACGCAGCGCCACATCTGCAACGTGGCGAGCGCCGCGGCGTAGTTGCCGTCGCACGTGATCGTCTCGCGCGCCGTGTAGAGCGCGCGGTGTGCGTCGCGCACACGCGTGAGGTCGATCGCGGCGTCGTAGCGTTCGCCACCCGGCGTCGTCACGTGCGTCATGAGGCTCATACGATCTCCGGTACGCGATCGTCCCACACGTCTTCGACGGGAACGTCGCGGAAGAGTGTCTCGGGACAGACGGCGATGCACTCGCCGCAGAGTTTGCAGAACGTGCTCACGTCCGCGCCGAAGACGACGACACCCTTCTCCGCGTCGGGGCGGAAACGGATGATCCCTTCGGGACAATTCGTGATGCAGTGCGCGCAGCCCGTGCACGCGTTCGCGGGATCCGCGAACGCCAGGCGGAACCCGCTGCGCGCGAAGCTCGCCGTGTGGTGCGCCGCGGAGAGACGCAGGGGCGTTTGCGCGCCAATCGGCAGCTCGCCGTACCCGGCGAACGCGGCCGAGCGGTGGTCGCCCGGACGGGCGCAGTCGAAGTCGCCCCACCGCACGGCGTCGGCCGTTGCGCGCAGCGCGTCACGATTGCGCTCCAGCAGCGCGCCCGGAATGCGCCGCTTCGCCAGCTGCTGCACGAACGACTCGACGATCGTGTCGAACGGCACGCCGCCAATGGCTTGCGCGAGCGCAGCGTACGCCGACACGTTGCCCATCGGCGCGTGCAGATAACGCGCGCCAATGGAATCGCCCGGCACCGTGAAGACGCGCCCGCTGAGACGGAAGTGCACGGCGCACTCCTCTGGCGTGCGCACGGAGTTGAGCAGGAAGAACCCGCCGTGCTGCACGCCCTCAGCGAAGTCCACCGTCTCCGCGGTGGACTCGTTCATGAGGAGCACGACCTGCGGGCGCGTGATGTCGCAGGCCAGGTGAATCGGTTCCGCGCTCACGCGCACGAACCCGCGAATGTTCGCGCCGCGCCGGGCGGAGCTGAAGAACGGCCACTCCTGCACGTGGGCGCCGTGCTCCGACGCAACGAGCGCGGCGAGGCTCTGAAACGCGAGGACGAGTCCGCCGCCGGCCTTCCCGTCGCCGCGAATCTCCAGCACGCCCTCGCGCATCGTGCGCAGAGGATCCAACACGTTCACGTGCGCCTCACCGCCACTTGATCGCGTGGCCGGGGCAATCCACGATGATCTTCTGCACCTGCGGGAGCAGCGCGTCGTCGAGGTCCGTGTTGTAGACCTCCGCCACCTCCTCGTCTTCGACCTTGCGGAATGCCTGCGGCAGCACCTTGATGCAGTCGCCGCACTCGGTACACATGTCCTCTTCCACGAAAAACTCGCGCACGACGTTCTCCTCCCCTGTCGTCGGGCGGTGCGACCGTCCCGCAGCGCCCTTTGGCCCACAGTGTCCTCGACGAAAGGCCATCCGGATAGGGAGACGGAGGGCGCATTCTCTACTCCTCACGTCGTACACCTCCAGTCACCCCTCGGATACGACCTAATGCCCATCCCGCTTGGGCCGCAAGAGGCGTACGAATTGATTCATGCGATCTCCGTCGACCCTTCGTCCCGACTGCGCCGTTCGTGTCTCGCGTCGCCGGTTCCTCGCGGGTGCGGGCGGAGTGCTGGCGCTGGCGTCCCTCGGTCAGTACCGCGTGTCCGCGCTCCGGCGCGCCTCGCCGGCGATCGACGTCACGCGTCCGATGCTCGGCACGTTCGTGCGTGTCGTGGCGGAGCACGATGATCCACGCGCGGTGGACGACGCCTTTGCGGCGATCGCTCGGGTCGACCGGCTCATGAGCATACACCGCACGGACAGCGATATCGCGCTCGTCAACGCAGCAGCCGGTGTCCGTGCCGTCCCGGTGAACGCGGACGTGCGGCGCGTTGTGCGCGCGGCGTGCGAGATGGCCGAGCGAACGCGGGGCACGTACACGCCGGCGATTCTCCCACTCCTGCACGCATATGGTTTCTACACGACG
>CAZEPH010000123.1:0-7359 GCA_964514075.1 uncultured bacterium
CGGGATGATTCCCGAGCCACCCGTTGATGCGAATGACGTCGGTTTGCGCGAGGTACGCGTCCTGCACGGCGGCGATCCGGTCCGCCTCGGCGCGCGCGACGCACTTCGCGGTGTGGGCGCTCGCGTCGTCGTCCACGATGAACGTGTTGCCGGCGCTCCGCGCCTTGGCGATGGACGCGATCTTGTTCATTGCGCCCGTGGACGCCGTGACCATGTTGGGGCAATGGTCGAGCGCGAGCTGGCGCATCTTCTCCTGCGACGGGTTCGCGATGATGGAACGCGCGACGACGCCGTTCGCCATACCGGGGGCGGCCTTCGAGGGAGCTGCCACGAGTCAATCCTTTCTAACAGGCGCACAGGGCATGGAGACGTCCGGGCGGGAGGTGACGACAGCCCGGGTGCGCGCACCCGTTTGGGGACACATTCACGCGGCCAGGGTTCGGCCGACACAAGAACGGCCAGTATAGCGGATCGCAGGAGGGCGGTTCAAGGAAGGCTCTTGAGAACCTCGACGAGGAACGATCGGCACGAAGTGGTACACAAAGGTAGCCCCGTCCCTCGCCGGGATCTCGCGTCAGGGCGCGAGCGACGTCATCCAGCGCACCATGTCGTCCGCCACGCGGTCCGCCTGCGGCTCCAGCTTGAGATCGTGGCCGAGGTCGGCGTACTCCACGAGGTGCGCGCGCACGCGCGGCGCGTACGAGCGAATCGCCGCGGGGCTGACGACGCGGTCGCGCGCGCCGAGCATCATCAAGACGGGCGACGTGCACGCACGCGCACGCAGAAGGACGGGCACGAGCACGGTGAGGATCTGGAAGTAGGTGCGCGCGGTGACGTGTGTGAGCGCGAGCGGATCTTCGCGCATGCGTTGCGTGGTCGCAGCGTCCGCGGTGATGGCGACGCCTTTCGCGAGCGGACACGCGAACATCGCCGACGGACGCACGGCCAGCGCGCCGAGCATCGCGAGCTTCTCCAGCGGCGGAATGTATGCGTCGGCGAGGGGCGGCGAGAGCGCGATGTAGCCGTCGGCGCGCGGCGCGCCGCGAATTGCGGCGTGCAACGCGAGCAATCCGCCCAGGCTCATGCCGCACAGGAACACGGGACGCGGTGCGCGCTCGACCAACGACTCCGCGGTCTCCAGTACACGGCGAATGTCGCGGATGTCGCCGCGTGGTCCCTCGCTGCGGCCGTGTCCCGGGTAGTCGAACGCCCACGACGCGACGCCGCGTTCCGCGAGCAGGCCGCCCATCCGCTCGAACCATCCTGCGTGCGCGCCGAGTCCGTGCAAGAACACGAGGGATGCGCGCGGCGCCGTTGTGGGGAACTCGCGCACGAACATGCTACGAGAGATCCCCGCTCCAGAGCTTCTCGATGGACATCTTCACGGGGAGAATCTGCACATCTTTCACCATGATAAACGACGACAGCATCGTCAACCTTCATCCTCTGGGGGCTGAGCGGTCGTGAGCCCCGCGACCTGCCAACGCCCGATCCACGCGCGCGCCTGCTTCAGGCAGTTGAACATCCGCACGCGCATCGTGGCTTCCGCGCCACCGAGGCGTCGCGCGATGTCCGCGTAGGGAAGGCCCTCATCGAAGTGCAAGCGAATCACCTCGCGACACGCGTCGCCGAGTTGCTGCAGCGCCCACCTCACCTGTGCATGGCGATCGCGTGCCAACAACTCCTCGTACGGTGTGCGCGCCGCGTCTGGGAGGGCCTCCGTTATCTCCACCGTCGGACGCGTGCGGCGCATCGCGTCCACGCATCGTGCGGCGGCGACATGCCGCACAAATGCGAGCAACGGTTTCCGCAGGCGAAATCCCGGCGCGTGCGCCGCGCGCAGCACGTCGAGCACCACCGCTTGCGCAAGATCATCCCAATCGCCCGGCGGGACACGGAACGCGCGCGCGCGCACGGCGTCGCGCGCCCACGTTGTGACTTGGTGCGCGGCATGGGCATCGCCGCTCACCAACCCGCGCAGAATGTCGTCATCGTGCTCGATCATCACACGGCAGAGTATACTGCCCGGGCTTCTGCATAAACGTCCGTGGAGGACCTGCGACATCCATGTCGATGACACACGAGAACGCCGAAGCACTCTTGAGTGAGTTCGCGCAGGACGCGCTGGCCGAGGATACGGCGTCCTCGGTGCGGGCTCACGTCGCGGAGTGCGCTGAGTGCACGAGCCTCCTCGCTGTGATCACCACCGTGCGTGCGGAGTGCCGCGCGCACGGCGGCGCGTTCCTGCGGGAGCACCCGTCCTCCGCGGACGTGGCGCGGGCGGCGGCCGGTGAGGACATTTCCGCGAATGTGACAGCGCACCTGCGCGGATGTCCAACATGCGCCGTCGAGAGCGACGCCGTGCGCGCGGCACAAGACGAGTGGCGCCGCGAGCCGATTGCGATGCGCGCGCGTGGCGCGACGGCGTCGCGTCGCGTGCTCCTTCCGGCGATCGCCGCATGTCTCCTCCTTGCGTTCCCCGCGTATCGCGGCATTGTGCAACTTCCGAACGCACGTCGTGCGCTCCTCGTCTCGCGCGAGATGGAGCGCAGCGTCCGTGCGGAGCGCGACAGCCTGGCGCGCATCGTTCGAGAAACTGCGCCGCCACCCGTGGTGCGCGACACAGGAGGCGCCGCGCCGCTTCTCTTCTTCACCGCGAGCACGCGCGGGTCGACCGACGTTCCGCACATTCGCCCGAATCCGGCGGTCGCCCTGCAACCCATCGCCGCGGTTGTCGACGTGACCGCGGACCCCGCGGTGACGGACGCGACCGTCGTCACCGTCACGATTCGTCACTCTGCCGGCACGCAGGTCTGGGCGGTGAATGATCGCGTCGACGCGCTCTGGACGCGCGAGACCAGCGTGCTGTCCGTCCTCGTCCCGCGCGCCGCTCTTGCGCCCGGGCGGTATGTGTTCACCGTCGCGCTGGTCGGCCGCACCCGGCCCCTGTTCGAGGCAGCGTTCGTCGTCGACTAACGCCAGGCGCCGGCGGCAATGAGTCCGGCCCATCCGCTGGGATGCGTGCTCTGGTGCGCCGCGCGCCGTGCGGCCAGCACCGCGAGATTCGCTGCACGCGCGGCGTGCGGCACATCGCGCGCGTGCGCGAAACGCTCCGCGTAGAACACGCGCGACCATCGCCGCAGCGTCGCGTCCGGCGTGGACCACAGGCTCATGAGCACGGTGCGCACTCCGGCAACAGCAAACGCGCGCCGCACGCCGAGGATGCCTTCGCCTGCCACGGTGACGCCGACCCCCGTATCGCACGCGGACAAGACCGCGCACTCCGTGCCCGCGAGATCCAGCGTGGCGATTTCGTCTGCGAGCAGAACGCCGTCGTTGCGCGAGGACGCCGCGCGTGCGCGCGCGTTCGCTCCGGCCAATGCAAAGCCGGAAAGAAGCAACGGGCTCGCTCCCGGCGACCACGGCAGAACGTCCGCACCGCGGCCCGCGACCGACGGATCAGTCGCACTCTCCGCGCATGCGGGATCGATGAAAAACCCGTGCGTCGCCAAGTGAATCACCGCGTGTCCGCGCGCCTCGGTGCGGAACAGCGCTTCGGTGGCGGCCGCGCGTGTGATCGTTCTGCACGGTCCGCGACCGACCGCCGCCCTCCACACAGCTGCCACCTCGTCGATCTCGGCCCCGGACTGCGGCAGCGATCCGAACCGCAGGGACGCGAAGTCGGCGCACGGCGTCGCTCCGCGATGCGCGTCGCCCGCAGGTGTGAGCGCGCCGAACGCGTCGAACGCCGGGTCGCCGCAAGCGAACATCCCGTCCGCTGTACCCGCCGCAGGTTCCACGAGAAGGTCGCGTTCCGCGCCGAGGTAGTGCAGCAACGGCGCGCTCTCCGCCACGTACGAGTCCGATCGCTCGGGCAGCGCGTCGAACGACACGAGGTGAATAGCTCCGTCCGGCACGAGGAACACCAGCGAGCGAGTGCGCAGGAACGATGCGAGGGGATCCCATAACGCCGCGCGCACCGCACTCCCGGCCGACCGGTACGATCGCAGCGGCGTCTCCGGCGCCATCGCCGCACGCCAGCGTTTCACCATCGAGTCGATGCGCGCACGGTCGCCGAGATCCACGAGTACCGGCGCACGCCGCTCCGGCATCGTGACGAAAGCGACGTATCGCGCCGGCGTCGTATCCATCGCGCGAAACGACACGAGCGCGGCGTTCGCAGGGAGCGCACGCTGCACGAGAGCCGCGTCGACGTCACCGTGCATGGACAACGACGCGGCCGTTTTGCTGCGGTGCGCGAGAGCACTCTCCGCCGTCTCCACGTCCGCGGTCGCACGCGCCAGTTGCGTTGCGAGCTGGCTCTTGCCGATCGCACGGGGCGGTGACACCTGCAGGTATGCGAGCCGCTCGCGCGCGGCGCACACACGCGTCCATGCCTCGCGGAGCGTGCTATCCGCACTCCCCGCAAGATGCCGTCGCACCGCCAACTCTTCCAGCACGATCCCCCGCGAGCGGACGAGCGCATCAAAGAGCACCGTGCGGACGGAGTCCCCGGTCGCACGCGAGTCGATTGCGAGCGCAAGCGCTTCGTCCAGGGCGGGCGTGCGACGGGTGGCGTATCGCAAGGCCTCGCGCTCCGACAGCCCGCGGGTGACGAGACGCAGTTGCTCGCGCGTGCGGCGTTCCGCATCGAGCGCGGAGGCGAGCGCTCGATCGGTCGCACCCGCCGCGCGTTCGACAGTTGCGAGGTGTCGAGCGCACTGCACCGCGTAGCGTGTCAGCGACATGCCGAGATCATCGAGAGCCGACAAAGCGGTGCGATCCGCTGCGGCCGCGGACGCGAAGTCCCGTTCCGCGGCAAGAACCTGCGCGTACGTCGCCATGTCCAGCGCATATGGAAGCCGCGTGCGTCCCGGCAACGAACGCCACACGGCGAGCGCTTCCTGCATGCGGATCCGCGCCGTCGCCGTGTCCCCGAGCGCGAGCGCGAACGACGCACAACTGGACGCGGTGCCCGCACGCGCACGCGGCTCCACGCCGGGTTCGTTCGCCAATCGCCTGCGGACGTCGTCGCACATCGTCAAGGCAGTCGAGTCATTTCCGCTCGCGGATTCCACTTCCGCTGCATTCAGCACGCAGAGATACGTTCGCTGCGCACCCGCCGGGAGGCGCGCGAGAAGATCGAGTGCGCGCGCGGCCGTACGGCGCGCGTCGTCAAGTCGACCGAGATTCAGCAAAGGGCCGACGGCATTGGAGAGCGTCTCAAAGCGATCGATCGGATCCGCCTGCGGTGACGTGTCGAACACCCGCAGCGCTTCGTCGTAGAGAGTCGCGGCTTCGGCGTATTCCCCGCGGCGTCCGGCGATTTGTGCGAGGGCATCGAGGTCGTTTGCGATCCGCCACGCCTCGGCGCTCGAGTCGGCGCGCCACAACGTCAGGTTGCGCTCGCGCAGTCGCGCCGCCTCGCGGAGATTGCCCGTTGCCATGGCGATGTTCGCCCACGCGGCGCACGCGTGCACGTGCACGAGAACGGGCGGACGATGCAGCGCGTCGCAGATCGCGAGAGCCTGCCGGGCGCGGCGCTCCGCCTCCGGGTCACCGCCGTTCCCCGCGAGGAGAGAGGCCTCCGCGAAGACGGTCGCCGCGGACGCTCGCGTGAGCGAATCCACGCTGGCATCAGCATCGATCGCGGCAAGGGCGACGCGCGCGGAATCCAGTGCAATCACGGGCCGGCCGGCCGAGAGCAACGATCGCGCGGCGGTCAGCGCCGTCGGCGGCTTGGCGTGCGCGCGGCGTGCCGCGCAGCTCGCGACGATCGCCAGAACGACAACACACAATCGGATCACACGCAGCGTGTCCGGGGCCGTCTCCATGGGGCGGAGCCTAATCGAAACAGTTCACGCGGCGACACACGAAGTTGCTCGTGCGCCCTAAACGAATCGCCGCTCGCCGCGACAGCCCGATCGACACGCTCCCGTCGATTCGGAGGTTCTATGCGATTTCCCGGCATGCCGCGCGGTGCGCTGTTCGTTGCACTGTCTGTGACTCTTCTCTCGTCATCGATCCTTTCCAGCATCTCCCCGGCGAAGGAGCGAGAACGCGACGAGTACGCGTCGCCCGAGATGCTGCACCGTCGCGCACACGGTCCGGATCGCGCGCCGCTCGGCCCTGTCACGCGCGCACAGAGCGGACCGGCTCTCCCGCTGCTGACGACGTGGGCGTTTCGCGGACCGCAACCGATCCAGTACGAGTACTGGACGCAGGGTCCCGTCTCCGGACGTGTCAACTCCATTGCGGTCAGTCCCGTGGACGGGAACGTCGCGTACGCGGCCGCCTCGGGAGGCGGACTGTGGAAGACGACGGACGGAGGAGTGAATTGGTCCGTGCTGACCGACGGCCTCTCCAACATCAGTTCTGGCGCCGTCGCGCTGGATCCCATGAGTCCGCTCACCGTGTACTACGGCACGGGAGCGATGAACAACAGCACGGACGACTACCCGGGCGACGGCCTATTCCGCTCCACCAACGGCGGCTCCACGTGGACGAAGATCGCCCTGAAGGGTGACGTCGGCGCGTACATCTCGCAGATCGCCGTGAATCACGTGCTGCTCGGCACGCGGATACTTGTCGGCAGCTCAGCCGGCGTCGTGCGAAGCATGGACGGGGGCGTGACGTGGGCGCGACCGCTCACAACGTCTTCGTGTTCGGATCTCGCGGTCGACCCCACGAACTTCAGCATCGTCTTCGCCGCGATGAACGGCGCGGGCCTCTTCAAATCCACCGACGGCGGGACAACGTGGACGCTTCTGTCCGGCGGGCTGCCGACGACGGACATCGCCCGAATAAACATTGCGATTGCGCCGAGCAGTCCGCAGACCATCTACGCGGGATTCGTCCGCGCGAGCGATTTCACTCTGCGCGGCATGTACAAATCCACGAACGGCGGGACGACGTGGACGCAACTCGTGACCTGCCCGGACTACTGCACCGGGCAGGGGATCGCGAACAACGAGCTTCTCGTGCACAAAGACGTCCCCACGATCTGCTACGCGGGTGGCACGTTTCCGTACAACGCGACGAGCGCCGGCCTCGTCGAGACCATCGACGGAGGAGTCACGTGGGGCGACGTGTCGATCACCGCGACGGGCCGCTTGCATCCGGACATCCACGCGCTCGCGCAGGGGCCGGACGGAAAACTCTGGGTGGGTTGCGACGGCGGCGTGTGGACCTCCGTCACCAGCGTCGCCCCGGACTGGGTGAATCGCAGCGAGACATTGCAGGTGACGGAGTTCTTCAGCGCATCGTCGCACCCGACGGATCAGTACGTCGCCCTCGGCGGCACGCAGGACAACGGCACCATCGAGTTTTCCGGCGTTTTGGGGTGGGATGACGTCACCG
>CAZEPH010000124.1:0-7343 GCA_964514075.1 uncultured bacterium
GATCGAAGCGTTCGCGAAGGAAGTGGAGTTCAAGGCGGGATACAAGCGCATCGCGACGCCGGTCATCACGAAGGAGAGCCTCTACCACACGTCGGGACACCTGCCCTACTACAAGGACGGCATGTTTCCGCCGATGGAACTGGAGGGGGAAGAGCGCTACTACCTGCGCCCGATGAACTGCCCGCATCACCACATGGTGTACAAGAGCGAACAGCGCTCGTATCGCGACTTGCCGCTGCGCCTGGCGGAGTGGGGCTCGGTCTATCGCTACGAGCAGAGCGGCGCGCTCGCGGGACTGCTGCGTGTGCGCGGCATGCACATGAACGACGCGCACATTTACTGCCGCGAATCGCAACTGCGCGACGAGCTCGTTGCCGTGATCGACATGCACAAGGTCTATTACGAGAGATTCCGTCTCGGAGACTTCTGGATGCGCCTGTCGCTGCACGACGAGGCGAACAAGGAAAAGTACGTCGACAATCCGGAAGCGTGGGCGTTCAGCGAACGCGTGCTGCACGATGTTCTGACCGAGTCCGGCTTGCCCTTCGAGTCCGTGATGGACGAGGCGGCGTTCTACGGCCCGAAGATCGACTACCAAATCCGGAACGTGATCGGACGCGAGGAGACCGCGTCCACGAGCCAGCTCGACTTCGCGATCCCCGCACGGTTCGACCTCGACTACGTCGACGAGCACGGCGGACGCTCGCGCCCCTACATCATCCACCGCGCGCCGCTGGGCACGCACGAGCGCTTTCTCTCGTTCCTGATCGAGCACTTCGGCGGTGCGTTTCCCACGTGGATGGCGCCGGTACAGGTGCGCGTCGTGCCCGTGGCCGAGGCGTTCGCGGAGTTCGCCCACCGCGTGTCGGCGGCGCTGCGCGAGGACCTCTTCCGCGCGGAGGTGGACGACAGCACGGACTCATTCAACAAGCGCATTCGCACCGCCACCGTGCAGAAGATTCCGAACGTGTGGATCGTCGGGGCGAAGGAAGTGGAGACCGGGTCGATTACGTGGCGGCGCTACGGTCACAAGGAACAGCGCACGCTCACGATCGCGTCCGCGCGCGCGATCCTCGAAGCGCTGCGTCGCGGCCGCGTGATGGACAACTTCGCGGACGCTCCATACCCGGAAGTGGGGTAGCCGGCCCCCGGGGGACGAGAAATCTGTTGCTCTCGGAGGCGGGGGGCAAGTAAGGTGCGCGTTCCGTGCGGCTTAGCGTCGTGCGCGTGCAGTGGCCTGTTGCGTGGAGGGCGAGTACATCTCCCAAAACATCAAGGACATTCGGGTGAACGACCGCATTCGCGTGCCGCAAGTACGCGTGATCGCGGTGGATGGTTCTCAGGCGGGCATCATGGACACACGTGATGCCATGGCCATGGCCCGTGGGCTGGGTCTCGATCTTGTGGAAGTCTCTCCCACGTCCCGGCCGCCTGTGTGCCGGGTGATGGACTTCGGGAAGTTCAAGTACGAGCAGAACAAGAAGACCCAGAAGGCCAAGAAGAAAACCCATGTCATGCAGCAGAAGGAGGTCAAGCTCCGCCCGAAGATCGAGGAGCATGACGTCCAGTTCAAAGTCAAACATGCGCGGGAGTTTCTGGAAGGTCACGATCGCGTCAAGCTGACTGTCACGTTTCGCGGACGCGAGATGGCGCACTCTGAAATCGGACACAGGCTGATCGAGCGCGTGGTGACGGAACTCGCCGACGTCGGACAAGTCGAGACATCGCCGCGCATGGAAGGGCGATCGATCATCGCGGTGATGGTGCCGCGCAGCAACAAGAGCAAGGCGCCGGACGGAGCGAGTCCTGGGGCGGGAGACTGAGATGGCCGTGAAGCAGAAGAAGGTGAAGAAGAAGACGAACCGCGCCGCGCGCAAGCGCTTCAAGCTGACGGCGACCGGCAAGGTCGTGCGCGGCCACGCGAAGAAGCGCCACAACACGGGCTACAAGACCACGAAGCACAAGCGGCACCTGCGCGCCGGTGCCATCGTGGACACGGCCGATGCCAAGCGCATCATCGAGTTGATTACCTAAGCACACGAATCGAGGAAGAGAATGCCACGCACCAAAACCGTCGTCCCGGGGCGCGCACGCCGCCGCAAGGTGATGAAGGCGGTCAAGGGGAACTTCGGCGGCCGCCGCAAGCTGTACCAGACCGCTCGCGAGACGCTCACGCGGTCGCTGCAGTTTGCCTACGAGCACCGCCGGCGCAAGAAGAGGGACTTCCGGCGCTTGTGGATCACGCGCATCAACGCCGCCGTGCGCCTGCACGGCTTGTCGTACTCGCGCCTCATCGCGGGTCTCAAGACCGCACAGGTGGAGATCGACCGCAAGACGCTTGCGGATCTGGCCGTGCGCGAGCCGGCGAGTTTCGCCACGCTCTGCGAGTTGGCCAAGACCGCGAAGTAGATCCGACCGCGGACGTGGCTTCGCCGCGCGAGGAGATCACAGCACTCGCAGAGACCGGTCGCCACGCGGTGGCGTCCGCGTCCGACCTCGCCGCGCTCGAAGAAGCGCGGCGTGTGTATTTGGGGCGGAAATCGCGCCTCACGGAATTGCGCCGCTCCATCGGACAACTCTCGAGCGAGGAGCGCGCGGCGGTCGGACAACTCGCCAACGCGGTCACGGCGGAGTTGGAAGCCGCCTACGCGGCCCGCAAACAGTCGCTCGAAGACGCTGCCTGCGCGGCCGAGGTGCAATCGATCGACGTCACGCTTCCGGGGCGGCGCGGTTTCCGTGGCGCCCGGCATGTTCTCACCACGACGCTCGCCGACGTGCTGTCGATCTTCCGCGGCATGGGATTCACGTCGGTGCTCGGCCCGCAGGTCGAGGACGACTACCATAACTTCGAAGCACTCAACATGCCCGAAGGGCATCCCGCGCGCGATACGCAGGATACGTTCTACCTCGCGGGCGAGGGAACGCGCGTCCTGCGTACGCAAACGTCGTCCGTGCAAATCCGCGTGATGGAAACGCACGCGCCGCCGATTCGCATCGTGTCTCCGGGTCGCGTGTATCGGAACGAGGTCGTCACGCCGACGCACTACCCGGAGTTCCATCAGGTGGAAGGGCTGTCGATCGACCGCGGCGTGTCGATGGCGGATCTCAAGGGCTGCCTGCACTCCTTCGTCAACCAGTTCTTCGGCGCGGGGCGCGAGATTCGGCTGCGCGCGAGCTACTTCCCGTTCACCGAGCCGAGCGCGGAAATGGACGTGAGCTGCTTCCGCTGCGATCGTGCCGGATGTTCGTTGTGCAAGCACACCGGATGGATCGAAATCCTCGGATGCGGCATGGTGAATCCTGCCGTGCTCCGGCACGTCGGCTACGATCCAGACGTGTGGACCGGCTACGCGTTCGGCATGGGCGTCGAGCGCCTCGCCATGCTGCGACACGGTATCCCCGACGTGCGCCTCTTCTACGAGAACGACGTGCGCGTTCTCACCCAGTTCGACTAGAGACGATCGCATGCGCGCTGCGCTGTCATGGATTCGTGAATTGCTCGAGGGAGCGACGCACCCGTTGCTCGACGACGTCGACGCGCTCGCGTCGGCGCTGACGATGCGCGGTGTGGCCGTGGAGGCCATCGAGCGTCCCGGCGCCGCTCTGCGCGACGTCGTCGTCGCGCGCGTGCTGGATGTCGCGCCGCATCCGAATGCCGACCGCCTGCGGGTGTGCCGCGTGGACGACGGAACGTCCGAGCGGCAGGTCGTCTGCGGTGCACCGAACGTGAGGGCCGGATGCTCGTACCCTTTCATTCGCCCGGGCGGAACGCTGCCCGACGGCCGCACGATCGAACCGGCCAAACTGCGCGGCGTCACCTCGGAAGGGATGCTGATGTCCGCGCGCGAATGCGGATTCGGCGACGACCACGCGGGGATCCTGGAACTGCAGGATCCGCCGGCCCCGGGATCGTCGTTCGTGCGCGCGCTCGCGCTCGACGACGCGGTGTTCGAGTTCGAACTCACGATGAACCGTCCCGACTGCATGGGCGTGACCGGCCTCGCGCGCGAAGTGGCGGCGGCGTGCGGCTTGCCGCTTCCCGCGCTGACGCGCACGCCGCCCCTTTCCTCCGGAGCCGGCGGATGGGCGGTGCGCGTGGACGACGCGGAGGAGTGCCCCCGCTACACGGCCGCACTGGTCCGCGACGTGGGCCACGTTCCGACACCGGCGTGGATGGTGCGGCGACTCGAGGCACACGGCCTCCGCTCACTCGGTCTCGTGGTCGACATCACGAACTACGTGCTGCTCGAGACGGGACACCCGACGCACGCGTTCGATGCCGACAGGCTGCGCGGCGGGTTCATTCACGTGCGCCGCGCGCGCGACGGCGAAAGCCTCACCACACTCGACGGCGTGGACCGCACGCTCGCACGCGACATGCTCGTCATCGCGGACGCCGAACGCCCGGTCGCCCTGGCCGGTGTGATGGGCGGTCACGACACCGAGGTCACGGAGGCGACGCGCAGCGTGCTCGTGGAGAGCGCACTCTTCGCGCCGCTCCTCGTGCGCCGCACCGCGAAAGGCGTGCGCCTGTCGACGGACGCGTCTCGCCGGTTCGAGCGCGGCATGGATCCGCTCGGTCCGCCGCGCGCTCTCGCGCGGGTGACCCAGCTCTTGTGCGAACTCGCGGGAGGACGTGTCGACGGCCCCGCCACGGACACGGCGCCGTCCCTCACGGGGGAGCGGGAGGTCGCGGTGCGTCCTGCACGCATCAACGCCCTCCTGGGGCTCGATCTCTCCCGCGACGAGATGCGCGCGACTCTCGCGTCCGTGGGATTCGGGTGGAGCGATGCACCAGAGGACGGCGCGTCCATTCGCGTGCCGAGCCCGCGCGTCGACGTCCACACCGAAGCGGACATTGCCGAGGAGGTCGGCCGCACGGTCGGATACGAGCGCATCCCGGTGCGTCACGCCAACGCGAGCGGCCTCGCCGCCCAACACGACGCCGCCGCGACGCTGCTGGATCGCGTGCGCGATGCGCTCGTCTTCTCCGGATGCGTCGAGTGCGTGTCGCCCGTGTTGGTGTCGCCGGCGGACGCCGAACACGGCGCGACGGACGAACCCGTGCTGCTCTCGAACGCCCTCGGGCGCGAGTCGTCCGCGCTGCGCACGTCTCTCGTCCCCGGTGTGCTGCGGATCGCCGAGCACAACCGGCGCGTCGGTCTCGCCGACGTGCGGCTCTTCGAAATCGGAACCGTGTTCACACGCGATGCATCCCACGCGCTCGGTGTGCGCGAGAGCACGCAGTGCGCGATCGCTCTCGCCGGCGCGCGCGCGCCGCATCACCCAGGAGACGCGTCCGGCACGGTGGATCGCGCGGACATTGCGGGGCTCATCGATGTCGTGTGCGCGGTGGCCGGCGTTGACGCTCTCACGGTCGATCGCTACGATCACGCGGCCGTGAGCGACGGGACCGGCGCGCGATACGGCACCGACGCAGGGGATGTCGCGTTCTGCGGTCCCGCGAGCCACGCGCTGCGCGCGGCGGTCGGATGCGACGTCGCCGCGCACATCGCGTGGATCGACCTCGACGCACTCGTCGCGATGCGACGCACCGCGCGCGTCTACGTCGAGCCGTCCCGCTACCCCGCGGTGAAGCGCGACGTGTCCCTCGTCGTTCCCGATGCGGTGAGCGCTCGCGACGTCCGCGACGCACTGCGGCGGGCGGGCGGCCGGTGGCTCATGCAGGTCGACCTGTTCGACGTGTATCGTGGTGACGCTCTGCCGCGCGGCACGCGCAGTCTTGCGTACGCGCTCACGTTTCAGTCCGCCGAGGGAACGCTCGGCGATGCGGAGATCGACAAGCAATTCGCGCGGATGACGCGTGCACTGTCGGAGACGCTCGGCGTCACGGTGCGCGACGCCGCCGGATAACGCACCGGCATCCAGGAAGGAGTCCACAGCGTGGCGAGTGCAACCAAGATCGAAGCACCGGAAGAGGTCGCACGCAGCATCGCATCGCTGGAAGACCGCGTGATGAAAGCGGTCTCGTTGATCGCGACGCTGCGCGAGGAGAAAGCCGCGCTGCAGGCGGAACTCAAAACCGCGCGCACCCGTCTCGCGGACGTGGAGCGCCAATTCGGCGGCGTCGATTTGGACGCGATGCGCCGTGACACCGAAACTCTGCGCCGCGAGAACGACGCGCTTGCCACCGAGCGCGTCGACGTTCTGCGACGCATCGATACGCTGGTCGAACGTCTCGGCCAGTTGGCAACCACCTAACCGACGGAGGTGCCGTGACCGAGCGACACACGACGACGGTCACGATCTTCGGCCAATCGTACCGCTTGTCTTCCACCGCACCGGTGGAGCAAATGCTGCAGGTCGCGGAACACGTGGACACGATCATGCGCGATCTGCACGCGCGCCTGGAGGTGCCGTCGTCGACGCGGTTGGCGATTCTCGCCGCGCTCCACATCGCCGACCAGTTGTATCGCGAGCGATTCTCGCGCACCTCGGATCTGGCGCAGGTGCAGGAGCGTGCGGCAAACTTGGAGATGCTGCTCGACGAGTCGCTCAGTCCCGCGACAGGCGGCCGCCCCGGCGCGCCGTCCTCGTGAGCCGCGTCGTGCGGCGCCACCGGGCCCGAAGAGAATCCCTGCGGAGCTCGTGTTGATGCCTGGCTTTTTGAGCCAACACTCATTAAACGGAGCCGGAACCCGGCGACGTTCGCGGGACCTGCCGTCCTTGGTGGACCTGCAGGGGCGCGCACTCGACGGCCACGTCTCCACCTGTCGTTACAGGCAGGTTCAAAAGCCCGCATCACACGGCTCTTGCGGGGATGTTCCCCGGGCCCGGCGCGCGCGGCGCGCATGACCCACACCGACAGCACGGCACGCATCCTCCGCGGCGAACACGCCGCACTCCCGCTCCGCGCGGCGGTGCGGGAACGCGCCGCCACGCTCCGCGCGCAGGGTGTCGTTCCGTGCTTGGCGATCGTGACCGCGGGCGACGACCCCGCCTCCGCCGTCTACATTCGCAAGAAGATCGACGCGTGCGCGGCGGAAGGCATCGACTGCCGCGCCGTGCCGAGCGATGCCGGCCAACTCGCGGCGGTGATCCATCGCGTGTGCGCCGATCCTGCCGTCCACGGTGTGATCCTGCAACTCCCCCTGCCGCGCGGCGTGGATCCTGCGCCGCTGATCGAGATGATCGATCCGGCAAAGGACGTGGACGGTCTGCATCCACTCTCCGTCGGACGGCTCGCGAGCGAGCGACCGTCGTTCGTTCCCGCCACGCCGCTCGGCGTGCTGCTCTTGCTCGCGCACTACGACATCGCGATCGCCGGACGGCGTGTGGCGGTCGTGGGCCGCAGCGTGCTCGTGGGCCGTTCGCTCGCGACG
>CAZEPH010000125.1:0-7261 GCA_964514075.1 uncultured bacterium
CTTCTGCGGCCCGCCAGGTCGCGCGCACCAGTGCCGGAGACCATGGTGCTTCGAGGAGCATGGCCTCATCCAGTCGGAGCATGCCGGAGCGGAGCTTCTTGAGGTACTCGCGCGAGTGAACGAGGCGCAGATCCTGCTCGTTCGCGTATTCCGGTTCGGTGACGGAGGCTGCGTCAATCGTGCCGTCGGCGACGAGACGCTCGATGATGCGAGCGTACTTTGTCGAGGAGGCTTCGCGTCCGGGGAAGGGGACGTTGTATTCGGCCGAGTACACGATCGGCAGTGCAGCCATGTGAGTCTCCGCGTTCTCGCACGGGCAAGTGCGTGCACGTCGTCCTATGCGTGCGGGTGGTCGCCGCGTCCCTTCGGTGCGCTACACATCGAGCCTAGCATACCGCTCGCCCCGCGCAGCCGCGCGATTTGCCCGTCGTGCAACATGCACGGATACGCTACGCGTCGCGCGTCTGGCGCGTAGCGTCGACGAGAGGCTGCAGCAGGTTCGTGAGTTCCAAGGGCAGTACGATCTTCGTTCCCGGCGAGGCGCCCAGTTGTTTGAGTGCATCGAGGTATTGGAGGCTGAGCGTCTTCGAATCGATCGTCCGTGCGACCGCGCAGATCGTCTCGAGCGCGAGCGCGAAGCCTTCGGCGCGCAGGATCGCGGACTGCCGCTGCCCCTCGGCCTCGAGAATCGCGGCCTGCTTGTTTCCCTCGGCCACGGCGATCGCGGCTTCGCGCTTCCCCGCGGCCTCGGTCACCATCGCGCGCCGCTCGCGTTCCGCCGCCATTTGCCGGGTCATCGCTTCTTGGATTTCCCTCGGCGGGACGATCTCGCGGATTTCGATGAGCGTGATCTTGACGCCCCAGCGCTCCGTCTCCTGATCCAGCTTCTGCCGCAGCGATTCGTTGATGCGCTCGCGTTGCGCCAGCACGTCGTCCAGCGACAGGTCGCCCACCACCGCACGCAGAGTCGTGGACGCGAGACCCTGTACCATCGCGGCGGGCTGCCGCGGCTGCAACGCGTAGATCTGCGCGTCCTGGACGCGCGAATACACGAGGAAGTCGATCGAGATGCCCGCGTTGTCCTTCGTGATACACGTCTGGTGCGGGATCTCGAGAACGTTCTCCCGGAGATCCACCAGGAGCGCCTGATCGATCGCGGGAATGACGAAGACGAAACCCGGTCCTTTCGCGCCGATCACGCGACCGAGCCGGAAGATCACGATGCGCTGGTAGTCGCGCGGGAATCGAATGGCCGCGCGCGCCACGGCGATCGCCAGCAGCGCCGCCACGAGAAACACAATAGTTGCCGCCGTCATGCGCTCTCCTCCTTCTCCCGACGCACCGCGCGCACGCGGAGGGTCATACCCGTGAGATCGGTCACATCGACCGGTTCGCCCGGCGCGATCCCGGGCGCCTCCGCGACCGCGCTCCAGTTCTCTCCCGCCGCGTAGACGACGCCTCCCGGCGTGAGTGCCGTGACTGCGCGACCGCGTTGTCCCACGACGGCGCGCGTGTCGAACACCGGCGGGCGGCGCTGCGCACGCACACCCGCGCGTAGGGCAACGAGCATCACCGCCGCGGTCGTCGCGACAGCTCCGAACACGACCCAGAGCGACAACCGCACATCCACCACGCCCGGACGAAACAGCAGGAGCGATCCCGCGAGCAACGCGAGCAGGCCACCCGTGGTGAGCACGCCGTGTGTTGGGGCCGACACGTCCAGCGCGAAGAGCACACCCGCCACGCCCAGGAGAACGAGACCGCCAATGGTCGCCTCCAGCGCCGCGAACGCCACGAGCGCGAGCACGAGACACACCACGCCGGCGATCCCCGCGAAGTTGATGCCGGGCGTCGCGAACTCGAGGATCAACCCGTAGAGACCGAGGAGGAAGAGAACGTACGCCACGTTGGGATTCGCGATGGAATGCAAGAGGCGCTCGGTCCACGGCATCGCAATCGTCTCGCGGCCGCCGGCGCGCAGGCGCAGTGTGCGCGTCCCGGCCGCGGTCACGACCGTGCGTCCGTCCAACTGCGCACATAGGTCGTCGATGTTCGCGGCAATCACGTCTGCGACGCCGCGCGCGCGCGCATCCGGCGCGCTCACCGACAAACTCGCGCGCACGGTGCTGTCCGCCCAGCCCACGGGTCGACCGCGGCGCAGCGCGAGGCCGCGGAGATAACTCGCGGCATCATTCGTCACTTTCTCGGAGGCGAAGCGGCCCTGCATGTCCACGGGATGCGCGGCGCCGATGGACGTGGCGGGCGCCATCGCGAGCACCGGTGCCGCGCAGGCGATGAACGCACCCGCGGATGCGGCGCGCCCGCCGTCCGGCGACACGAACACGATGACGGGAGTGCGCGCGGCGAGCATGGCCTCGATGATGCTCCGCATGGAGGTATCCAACCCACCGGGCGTGTCGAGGGTGAGAACGCAGGCCGCCACGCCGCCGGCGGAGGCGTCCGCCTCGCGCAGCGATCGCGTGACGTGCGCGGCGAGAAACGGATCGACGACCCCCGTCACGGGGATGATCCACACTTGATCGAGGGCAACCGGTGCGTCGGCGTGGGCGGGAACGCCGCCGCAAAGCGCGAGGATCCACCCGACCGCCGTGAGCCGTCTCACGCGCATCCGGGATCTCCGCGACTCGCGACCGTCTACGAGGGCGGCGGAGACTGCTTGGGTACGTCGGCGGCGTCCTTGCGCTCGTCGTCCGTGCCGCTCACGGCGCGCTTGAATTCGCGGATGCCGGAGCCGAGGGACTGCGCAAGCTTGGGAATGTTCTTGCCACCGAACAACACCAGGACGATCAACAGGAGAAAGAAGAGCTCCTGCGGGCCAAGATTCGGGATCATGAACGATCTCTCACGGACGTTCTCGCCACGACGTGCGGAGTCTCCGCCCCCGTCGCGATGCCTGCATACTACGTCCCGCCGTGCGCGAGGACAACCGTCCTCCCGGCTACGGCTCGAGCACTTCGAGATGCGCGAGCAGTTCCTTGTGCGAAAGCCGCTCCGACCGCCACAGCCGCTCGAAGACCTCGCGCCGGCGCCCCGCAACGCGCCCAAAAGTGAGGCCGAAAATCGCGCGTCGTTCGCGCTTCGTCACCGCGGGGGGAACGCCGCGACGGCGCAGCCGGCCATCGATCCACACGTTCCACACCTCGTTGAACGCAGAGCGGAGGGCTCGCGGGATCTTGTCGCAGTCGATGCCGTGCACGGCGTCGTCACGCAAGTGCGAGAGCTCGTGGAGAAGCGTGCCCTCGAGAGTGCGCGCGGAGAATCGCCGTCCGTTGATCTGCGTGTGGTGCGGCGCCGATCGTGCGAGTTTGCGGCGCCCGCATCGCGTGAGGAAGTTGCCGAGATCCAACTCCAGCAGGACAGAGTACGGTCGACGAACGGACCATGTGATGTGCGCGTCGTCGCCGAAGTCTTCCACGTCCACGCGCACGTGCACCTCCCGAATGAGCGGCGAGAGGCGCATCGTCGCGAGCGCGCTGCGAACCACGTCTTCCGCGCGATCGCGGAACACGAAGCACGCGGGTGACCAGGTAATGGCGGGGATGGTCGGTCTGGAGGTGCTGCGGGTAGGCATGGACCGAGCATAGCGGCCCGGTCCGACGCCGAGCAAGGCGGCTGACCCCCTCGCTCGGCTTTATTTTCGCGAGTCTACGGCCGGGTTTGGTAGAGCAGCGGATCCCGTCCAGCCATGTTAATCGTCACGCTTAAGTTGTTGTTCGGCTTGTATTTGAGGGCCAGCGACTCAAGGGTCATCCGGCCGCTGTCGCCCTGCCAACGCGGTGCACCAATGAGCCTGTTACCGAAGGTCACGGACGCGCTGAGCGGAGAGGACACGTCGTAGGACAGGGTCGTGAAGGCCATCCCCCGGGACGAAGCCGCAGCCCCGGAGCCGAATCCGGACGAGAAGACGAACGCATTAGAAACGTGCAGACGACTCGTGTCGAAGAAACTCCCGAGCAGGTTCGGCGAACTCACGCCGCCCGCGGGCGGCACTCCGAGTCCGGGAGCCATCTCCCCGGCGAACGCTGAGCATGTGAGGGCGAGACATGCCGCGGCGGCGAATCCGACGATGGACCTTCTCATTTCTGACCTTCTCCTCTGTGAGACTTCCGAGGGAACGACTGAACGCTACGACCGTGGCGCCTCCGTGTCAACGGCGCGCTCGCTGCGGAGGCATTCCTCCGCGCACTCGATGGTGCGAGCGTGGATGCGGATCGTGTCTTCCGCGCGGCGAGCGTACCCGCCCGCGAGCGTGATTGCGAGCGCGACGCCCCGCGCGCGCGCCTCGCCGATCACGTAGCGATCGCGCTCGGCGAGATCGCTCACCGTCAGGGCGAGCCCGCCGAGTTGGTCGTCGACATAGGGATCGGCGCCCGCGACGTAGAACACGAGGTCGGGACGCGCGGCGTCGAGCAACCGCGGGACGTGCGCGCGGAGCGCGTCCATGTACTCCGCACCCGTCGCGCCGTCCCGCAGGCCGACGTCCACGTCCGAAGGCGGCTTGATCGCGGGGTAGTTGTTCTCCTGGTGGATCGAGAACGTCACGACATGCGGATCGTGTGCGAAGATCGCCGCGGTGCCGTTGCCCTGGTGCACGTCCACGTCGATCACCAACGCGCGCTCGATCGCCCCGTCCGCCTGCAGCCGGCGAATCGCGATCGCCACGTCGTGCACGGCGCAGAATCCCTCGCCGTGATCGGGGAACGCGTGGTGCAATCCCCCGCCGACGTGCGCGGCCAGACCGTGTGCGAGCGCTTCGCGCCCCGCGCGAATCGATCCGCCCGCCGTCCGCCAGGCCGAGCGCGCCACGCCGGGCGACCACGGGATCTCCAGCTGCAGCAGTTCCTGCACGGTGAGAGTTCCATCCCGCAGCTTCTCCGTGTACGCACTCGTGTGCACGAGGCGGATGTCGTCGTCGCGCGCGAGCGCAGGTTCGATCACCGCGTCCGCATCGCACAGGCCGGCGCTCGTGAGATACGCGATCACCCCGGCGTACTTCGACGTGAGAAACACGTGATCGCCGAGCGAGACGAGGTAGTCCGTGGAGTAGATCACCGGGATCATGCGTGTCCTCCGCCGTGCGCGTGGTGTGTCCACTCGTGGGCTTCGTCCAGATCGTGCGCGTGACGCGCACTCGCCTCGGGCGATTCGAACTCGATCGTCACGACGCCCACGCCAAACCGCTCGCGCAGAACGGCGCGAATATTCGTCGCGATCGGCGCGGTGTCGGCGAGGTTGCGCGCGGACGTGATCACGTGCGCGGTGCCGACGACGAGATACGAGCACGCGTGCCACACGCGCACGTCGGCCACGCCCTCGACGCCGTCGATCTCGCGGATCGCCGCGGCCACCGCGAGCGGATCCACGTGGGATTTCTGCAGCAGAATACCGCCGCTTCCGGCGATCACGCGCAGTGCCGCCCACATCACCGGCACGGCGACGAGCAACGCGCAGAGCGGATCGATCCACGCGCGGCCCGTGCGCGCGACGGCGATCAACGCGACGACGACCGCCGCGGACCACGCGGCATCGGAGAGGACGTGGAGGTACGCGGCGCGGTGGCTCACGTCGTCGTTCGATGGTCGCACCCAGAACGCAACCGCGACGTTCACGACCGTGCTCGCCACGACGATCGGGAGCGCCTCGTGCACGGCAGGCATCTCTGGGTGCCGCAGGTGCACGATCGCCTCGATCGCCACCCCCAGCGCCACGAGGAACAATACGGCCCCGTTCGCCAAGGCCGACGCTACCTCGAGGCGGTGATACCCGAAGTGCATCGTGACCGACGGCTGCCGCCGCGTCGCCAGGCGCCACGCGATCACCGCTGCGCCGAGCGCGAGGGCGTCGGCGAAATTGTGCGTCGCGTCCGCGAGCACGGAAACGCTGTGCGCCCGCCACGCGGCGACCGCCTCCACGAGTGCGAAGACGCAGAAGATGATCGCCGCAATCGCGCACCGCTTTTGCGCGCTCACGTGCGATACGCGCGTGCTACGATGCGGCACGCCCTCTGACGCGACTGCGATTCCCTTCCGGTCATGGATGATTTCGCATGCTCCTCGTGACGTTCCTCGCCGTCATTGCCGCACTGTACTGCGCTTCGTGGTGGCGCGACCAGTCACGAACGCGATCCGCGCTGCGGCGCTCCGGCGCGCACCTCGCGGACGTCGCCGCCAACCTCCTCGCCGCCCTTCTCGGTGCGGGACTGCTCGTGCAACTCGCGTCGCACGGCGCGCCCGCGTCCCTCCTCGCCCGCGCGCACGGTCCGTGGGCGATCGCCGCCGCCGCACTGGCCGGAAGCGCCAGCTCCGGCGGACCGCTCGTCGCGTATCCCGTCGCGGGCGCGCTGTACCAGTTCGGCCACGGCGTCGCGCCCGGTGTGGTCGCCGCGTTCCTCACGGCGTGGACCTCCGTGTCCGGCGCCGGCCTCCCGGTGGAGATGACCGCTCTCGGGCGGGGCTTTGCGCTTGCACGCAACGCTGTCGCGTTTCTCGGCGCGTGCGCGGCCGGCGCTCTCGTCGCGTGGTGGTGCGGTCGGTGACGCTCCGGCGAAACGCGCTGCTCGCGCTCGTGCTCCTCGCGTACGCCGTCTGCGCTCTCCGCTCACCCCACGTCGCGCTGTACGCCGTACAAGCGGCATCGGGCATGCTGCGCGACGTCGGCTTCCTCGTGCTCGCGGTGTATTTCTTCTTGGGGTTGTTCGAGGAGTGGATCTCCCCCGCGCGCCTCTCGCGTGTCATCGGCCGTCGCGCGGGATCGCTCCAGGCTCTCGGTGTCGCGTTCGCGTTCGGCGCGTGGGGCACCGGACCCGTGTACGTCACGTACCCGATCGCTTCGCTGTTCCTGCGCAGCGGCGCGCGCGTCGCAACGGCGGTCACGTTCATGTCCGCCTGGCAAGTCGTCAAGATCACCATGCTGCCGTTCGAGATGCAGTTCCTCGGCACGCGCTTCGCGCTCGCGCGTCTCGCCGCGTGCGTCCTGCTGCCGATACCGGTGGGACTTCTCACCGAAGCGGTGATGCGTGCGACGCGCGCCGCGCCGCGCGTCGCCGCCCCGTCAGCGGATACCGAGGACGCCCTCCGCGACCTCGCGCGCCGCGTCGACTGACACGCCCGGTCCGGTCGCGCCGCGCGCGAACGTGGCGTTCCCGCCACCCTTGCCCCCGGTCTCCTGCGCGATCGCACGCAACGCGTCCGCCGCGCCCGACGGCGCGGTCACGAGCACGTCGTGACCGCGCGTGCCGTCG
>CAZEPH010000126.1:0-7245 GCA_964514075.1 uncultured bacterium
GTCGTCCACGGCGATGAACTCCGTGTGCCCGCCCGAGACGACGAGGCCGAGGAACGGCGGGGCCAGATCCGGCGCTTCGAGGCACGCGGCCAGCAGATGCGCTTCGATGTGATTCACCGCGGCGAACCGGGCGCCGCGCGACCACGCGAGGGCCTTCGCGAACGTGAGTCCGACGAGCAGCGATCCCACGAGACCCGGGCCGCACGTCGCGGCCACCGCGTCGAGGTCGGACTCTCCCACGCCCGCGCGGTCGAGCGCGCGCCGGACGATCGGGGCCAGCGCTGTGAGATGCGCACGCGACGCCAGTTCCGGCACCACGCCGCCGTACTCTTCGTGCACGGTCTGGCTCGACAGGACGTTCGAGAGTAGGGCACGGGACCCGTTCTCCACCCGCAGAACGGCGGCCCCGGTGTCGTCGCAGGACGTTTCGACCCCCAAGATCAGCATGATGGGGAGACTACCAGATGGGGTCGCACGTTGGGCACGGTCGTGGCACAATGCGCCCGGCTCGTGTTGTCCCGACGACTGGAGGCAAGTCCACCGTGTTCGGTTGGTTTCGCTCCCCCGACAAAGACGCAGAGAAGGCGCGTGCGCTCGCCGCGTCCGGCCGGTTCATGGAAGCCGTGGAGATGTTCGAGCGCGCTACAACCGCGGCGGAGAAGAAGGGCGATCACGACCTCGCGCACGCCTGCCGCGGCGGCGCGCACGACGCCATGCGCGACGCCGCTCTCGCCGCGCACGACCGCGCGCGCGAGGCGTTCCTGGAAGGCGACCGGGCCGCGGCGCGCGACTTCCTCGACGATGCACTGCGTCTCGCCCCGACGCAGGAGGTGCGCGAGAACATCCGCGAGATCTCCGAGGACTGGCGCCGCGGGGGCCGCAGCCGGCGCGGGGGCCGCACGCGGCGCGACCGGGACGATCGGCCGCGCCGGACGCTCGTCGAGGACGACGAACCGGTCGACGAGGGACCGGTTCTCCCCGAGGTGATCAACGAGGCGGACGTCGCTGCGTCGATGCCCGAGGACGACGACCCCGTGGAGTTGGCTTTCGCGCACGCCTTGCTTGCGGTGGCTCCGGAGGACGCGGACCACGCGCATTCGGTGGACCCGTCGTTCCGCGACGGCTTCCTGGCTTTGACGAACGGCCGTCTCGAGGACGCGGTGACCCTGCTGGCGCACGCGCGCGAGAAGCACCCGGACGACGGCATGGTCGCGGAGTACCACGCGCACGCCCTTCTCCACGCCGGACGACCCGACGCGCGGGAGGCGCTCGCGCAGGTCGTGCAGCGCTTCCCGCTCCGATCGGGGGCGGCGCTCTCGCTCGCGGACCTTCTGCTCGCCGCCGACGATGCGCACGGCGCGCGCGTCGCGCTACAGCGCGTCGTCGACGCACGCCGCGAGGCCGGAGATCCCGACGCGCGGGCGGAGCTGCGTCTCGCCGACGTGCTCGGCCGCGTCAAGGAGACGGACGCGGCCTACACGCTCCTGCAGCGAATCGCGGGAGAGGCCGGCGGCACGAACGGCGAAATGCTGGCGATCGCGGCGTCCATTGCGCGCGCGGCGGGCGATGCGGAGGGGGAAGAAGCTTACCTGCGACAGGCGGCGGAGGAGGTCGATGCCCCCGTTCACGCGCACGAAGCGTTCGCGGACTTCCTGGCGGCGCAAGGCGGCGATGCGCACGCGGCGATCGAGCACCTCGCGGCGGCGCGGCGACGGCTGGCGCGCCTGCCGTCGGAGAACGAAGCGGAGGACCGGGCGATCGAGGCGCGCCTCCTGCGCAAACTCGCGCACGCACACGCACGCGCGGGCGATGTCGACCTTGCCCTGGACGTGATCGAGGAACTCGAAGAGGACTACACGGACTGCATCACGCCGGACGAGATCGCGGCGCTGCGGGCGGCGATCGAAACGATCTCCGACGCTACGGAGAGTACAACGACTTGATCTTGCCCCACGTCGACCTCTCGACGTCGGCGTGGGTGTCGAGCAGAGCGCACGTCGTCCCACAGATCGTGAGTTGCCGGTCCTTCTCCGAGAGCAGCGCCTCGTCCTCGGCGCCGTCGCAGTCGACGAGCGTGACGGAGGACAGACCGAAGCATCCGGTGTCCCCGTCGCAGAGCGACCGGTCGTATCGCACGTGCAGGATCACCCCGTCGTCGCACGCGGTGAAACACTCGGAGTTGCGCCACGAGAGCGTGTAGTGCGAGGCGTCGTCGCGCTCCACGCTCACGCTGGAGGAGCCGCGATTCAGAGCGCACGTGTTGCGCGCTTCGCGCGGGAGAAGGTCCCCCGCACGCTCGAAGCACCCCTCGCGCGCGACCGGAGCCCAGTGCAGTGCGACGGTGGCCCCCTGAAAACTCTCAACGCCCGACACGCGAACGTACACGGTCGCGGACGACGGCGCCGAACAGAGATCGTGCTTCGCCTCGGACGCGCTCCACGAGACGGACGCGTGCGCACCGGCATTGCGACCTGCCTGCGCCGAGCCCGCCGTGCCCACAAGGGCGGCGCCGGCGACGACGCATCCCAGCGTTCTCCACGATGTCATGCCATCCCTCCTTGGCGCGCACGAAGACCCTCGGGTGTTGTCGGCATCCGCCTCATGTAGATTGAGGGAATCCAGGGGCAATCCAAGGTCGAAGTGGGAGATCGGTGCGCGGGGGTGTATCATCCGACAGGAGGTGCGTGATCGCAGCCCCTGCCCCAACTGCCACCCAGATGTGAGGACACCGCCATGATCCCTCGACTTCTCCGGACCACCGTCCCCCTTCTCGCCGTCCTGCTCGGTCCAGCAGGCGTTGCGCTCGCGGCCGGCGCGATCACATCTGGGACGAACACCACGGGCAACATCGCCGGGCCGTCGTTCAACGAGGTCTGGACGTTCAGCGCGACCAACAAGAACCGCGTCCTCGTCTCCGCCGTGACGACCAGCGGGTCGCTCAACACGGTGATCCGCCTCAAGGACCCGTCCAACACCGAGGTGTGGAATTCCTCTGCGGATCGTTTGGACTACCAGTGCCTCGCAACCGGCACCTACACGCTCACGATCGAAGACTCGGGACTGAACGACACGGGCGCGTACGCGATCTCGTTTCTCAACGTCACAGCGGGTCCGCTCACGACGGTCAGCGATCCCGACGGCGGCGCGATCGTCTCGAACGACGTGAAGTCGGGACAGATGCACACGATCACCGACTTCGACGCATATACATTCTCCGGAACGGCGGGCGATCGCATTCTTTTCGGCGCACTCGCGACGGGCGGAACAGGCTACAACACGTCGATTGCCCTCTACCCACCGGACGGGTCCGCGGCAGAGGCGAACACGTTCAGCGGCGATTTCCTCGACGCGAAGCTGGAACGCACCGGGACCTACACGGTCGTGATCGAGGACTACGGTAACACGCACACGGGGATGTACGCCGTCTCGCTCATGAACGTCACAGCGGGACCGTTCACGAACGTCTCCGACGCAGACGGCGGCACGATTGCCTCGGGCGACGTGAAATCCGGGACGTATCAAACAGCGCCGGACTTCGATGTATTCTCGTTCACCGGAGCCGGCGGGAACCGTGTGATCATCGACGCCGTGGTGACCAGCGGAACGTCGGTCAACACGGTGATCTACCTGTACCCACCCGGCGGGGGCGCCGCCGTCGTCGCCACGACGGCCGATCGCGTCGAGTATCAGCTTCTGGCCACAGGCACGTATACGATTCTCATGGCGGACAATGGTCTCAACGACACGGGCAGCTACACGCTCTCTCTCCTCAACGTGACGGCCGGCCCGCTCACCACCGTGGCGGATCCCGACGGCGGTGCCATCACCTCGAACGCGGTTCTGACGGGGCAGATGAACGCGATCGTCGACTTCGACGCGTTTACGTTCAACGCGACCGCCGGACACCGCGTACTGATCGGCGCCGTGGCAACCGGCGGCACGTCGTTCAACACGTCGATTACCTTGTATCCGCCGGGCGGCGGACCGTCGGAGGCGGCGACCTTCTCCGGCGACTTCATGGACGTGCAACTGAACGTGTCCGGAATGTACACAGCGGTGATCGAGGACTACGGCAACACGCACACCGGCACGTACTCGGTCTCGTACGTCAACGCCTCCGCGGGGCCGTACACCACCGTCTCGGATGCCAACGGCGGATCCACCTCCTCGGGCGCCGTCGCCACAGGGTCGTTCCAGACAATCCCGGACTTCGATGTCTACACGTTCTCGGCGAGCGCCGGCCAACGCCTCCTTCTGGATGCGGTCATGACGAGCGGGACGGCCAACTCGGTGATCTACTTGTATCCGCCGGGCGGCGGGAACGCAGTCGTCGCCACGACGGCCGACCGGATCGAGTGGCTGACAACCACGACGGGCACGTACAGCCTGCTCATTGCGGACAGCGGGCTCGACCAAACCGGCGACTATACAATCTCCATGTTGAACGTGACGGCCGGCCCGCTGACGACCGGGTCCGATCCGGACGGTGGTCCCATCGCGTCGTCGGAGCTCAAGACGGGACAGATGAACGCGATTGTCGACTTCGACGCGTTTACGTTTTCGGGGACGGCGGGGCATCGCGTTGTCGTCGGCGCCCTGGCCACGGGCGGATTGAGTTTCAACACCTCGATGACGTTGTACCCGCCGAACGGCGGCGCAGCGGAAGCCTCCACGTTCAGCGGAGACCGCCTCGACAAGCAATTGGAGATGACCGGCACGTACACGGTGGTCGTGGAAGACTACGGCAACACACACACAGGCACGTATTCGCTCACGCTCATGAACCTCACGGCCGGACCTTTTACATCCGTCTCCGATCCGGACGGCGGTGCGATCGTCTCGGACGAAACGAGGGTCGCATCGTTCCAGACCACGCCCGACTTCGATGTGTATACGTTCGATGGAACGGCCGGCGATCGGGTGATCATCGCATCGGTCGTGACGAGCGGGACGCCGAACACAACGACATACCTCTATCCCCCGTACGGCGGCGCGGCCGTGGTGCAGACGACGGCGGATCGTGCGGAGTATCAGCTCCTCACGACGGGCACGTACACGATTCTCGAGGAAGACTCCGGGATCGACGCCACGGGCGGCTACACGCTGTCGATGTTCAACATTACGTCGGGGCCGTGGACGACGCTGACGGACGCCGACGCCGGGGACATTCTCTCCTCCACCGTGAAGACGGGGCAAATGCACAGCGTCGTCGACTTCGATGCATTCCGTTTCTTTGCGAACGGCGGCGACCGCGTGTTGATCGGCGCGGTGGCCACGGGCGGCATCGGATTCAACACGACGGCAACGATCTATCCACCGGGCGGCGGCACGTCCGAAGCGAGTAGCTTCAGCAGCGACCGACTGGACACGCAAGTGTCCCGCACCGGCGTGTACACCGTGGTCGTGGAGGACTACGGCAACACGCATACGGGCACGTACTCGCTCACGCACCTCAACGTGACCCACGGCCCATACACGACGTCGTCCGATCTCAACGGCAACGCGCTCGTGAACAACACCACACGCAGCGCGTCGATGCAAGGCGTACCGGACTTCGACGGCTACTTCTTCTACGGTGCGGCGGGCGACACCGTGTACACGATTGCGACAACTCTCTCCGGCACGATGAACACATCGACGTACATTTACCCGCCGTACGGTGGAGCGGCCGTCGCCGCGACCACCGCGGACAACGTGACGTACGCGCTCACCACGACGGGCTTCTATACGGTGGTGATCGAGGATTCGGGCCTCGACGAAACGGGATCGTACAACCTCTACTACCGCAAGTCCGGAACGACGGTGGGGGTGGACGATCCGTCACTCGTGCCGGCCGCCGTGTCGTTGGAGACGCCGCGTCCGAACCCGTTCGTCTCCACCACGCGTGTGGCGTTTGGATTGCCGGCGGAGCGTCCGGTGACGTTGCGCGTGTTCGACATGCGCGGGGCACTTGTGCGCACGATCGTCGACCAGTCGCTGCGCGCGGGCGCCTACAGCTACGCGTGGGACGGACGCACGGACGGCGGTGTGCGCGTGCCCGGCGGGGTGTACTACGCGGAGCTGCGCGCGGGCCGCGACGTGAAGCGGCAGCGCATCGTCTGCATGCGGTAGATCACGCGCGCAGCGCGCACAGCGCGGCGTCACGCGCACGCGCCGCGTCGATCGCGTCCTCGACGGTCACTCGGGTGAAGCGCACGACGCGGCGTGGTGCGTATTGCCCCAGGACGTCCACGTCCACGTCGATCACGGTGTAGATGCGCGGATAGCCGCCGATCGTCTGCCGCTCGCGCAACAGCACGATCGGCCCGCGCGGCGTGAGTTGCACCGTCCCGTCGGCGACCGGAGCGGAGATCATCTCGGGACCGTCGTAGACGAGCGGCGTGGCACCGCGCGCGTCGAGCCGGATGCCCGCGTCGTTCATCTCCGCGCTTGCGATCCACGGCTCATCGAGGAACGCGCGTGCGTCGCGGAGCGACGCAGCTTCCGGGCCGTCGATCACGCGAATGCGATCGCGCGGATCGCGCCAAGTGCAGAGCACGTCGTAGGGCGGCAGCGAGCGCGCGTCCACGTGTGCGTCCGTCGCACACAGGTAGGTCCGCCAGCCCGCGTGCGCGGCGCCCAGGTGCAATGTGTCCCCGGGACGCGCCGCGTGCGCCGTCCCGTGCCGCACGGGAGCGCCGCCCAACGTCGCGTCACGCGGTGCGCCCGCAAGAGCGAATGTGCACGGCCGAACGAATGCGCACCGCGACGCGTGGACGATCTCGAGCGCTTCCGCGAACGGTGGCTCTCCCACGAGCGCATTGCCCGCGCACATCGAGAAGCGATCGATCGGTCCGCCTGGCGCGTATCCGACGTCCTGGCGGCCGAAGGACGGCGCTCCGACGACGCGCCACACGCCGCGCCCCTCGACGCGCGCCGCGATCATCGCTCTGCGGACAACGCCTGCGCGAGCGCCAGGGCGATCGGCGAATCGGAGTGCACGCAGAGCGTATCCACCTCGATCGGTGCGCGCTGTCCCGTGTCGAGCTCGACGGCACGCGCTCGTGCGATGCTTCGAGCTTGTGCGAGAGCCTCGTCGACGTCCGTGATGCAAGCGCCGCCGAGCGAGCGGCTCATGAGCGCGAGCCTCTGCGTGTCTTCCCTGCGCACGTATCGGCGATCGGCGAAGGCCTCGCGGAGAACCGCGATGCCGCGCGCGCGCGCGGCGTGTTCCATCTCCGAACCCGGCATCGTGAGAAGCGTCTC
>CAZEPH010000127.1:0-7231 GCA_964514075.1 uncultured bacterium
GTGGAGCGCGCGCTGCACGTCCGCCACGAACTGCGGGCGCATGAGAAGGTCTTCGACACCGTGGTGATCGGACTCTCCGGCGGCATCGACTCCGCGCTCACGGCCACGTTGGCCGCAGATGCACTCGGCCCGGCGCACGTCACAGGCGTCCGACTACCGTCGCGGTACACGAGCCGGCAGAGCATGGATGATGCGGCGGCTCTGTGCACCGCGCTCGGCATCGCGCACCTCACGATCCCGATTGCGGACACGGTGCAGTCGTTCGAGGCGGCGCTTGCGCCGGCATTTCGCGGCGCGAAACGCGACGTCACGGAAGAGAACCTCCAAGCGCGCGCGCGTGGCACGGTGCTCATGGCACTCTCGAACAAGTTCGGATGGCTCGTGCTCGCGACGGGCAACAAGAGCGAGTGGAGCGTGGGGTACAGCACGCTGTACGGCGACATGGTCGGGGGTTTCGCACCGCTCAAGGACGTGCCGAAAACGCTCGTCTACGCGCTCGCGCGCCACGCGAACGCTCGCCGCGGTCGCACCGTCATTCCGACGAGCACGCTCACGCGTCCGCCGACGGCGGAGTTGCGCCCGCGGCAAACGGACCAAGATACGTTGCCGCCCTACGACATGCTCGACGACATCCTGCGCGCGTACGTCGAGGACGACACGAGTGTGCGCGAGATCGCGGCGCGCGGTTTTCGCGCGTCCACGGTGCAGCGCGTGGCCGAATGGGTGGATCGCAGCGAGTACAAGAGACGGCAGGGCCCGCCGGGCATCAAGATCACGCCGCGCGCGTTCGGCAAGGATCGGCGGCTGCCGATCACGAACCGCTACCGCGAAACGAGCGTACGGACACCCTCGCGGCCGCGGGCGAGAAAAAAGCCGGCACGTCCCGCGAAAGGACGGCCGGCTTCACGACGCGCGCGCGCGCGCTGATTAGCGCAGTGTGTAGACCGCGCGCTTGACCTTCTTGAAGCGCTTGTCCTGCGAGAGCATCAAACCGAGCGACCGGTCGAACGCCTTGCTCGCGGACCTCACGCCCTTCTTCAGGAGCGCCTTCGCGATGTCCGCTTGGTGCATCGGCTTCTTCGCTTCCTTGAGGACATCGATCGCCAGCTCCTTCTGACCCGGACGCGCGCGCCCACCGCGCTTCTTGTTGACCGAGCCCTTCGGACGTCCGGGACCGCGACGCGCGCCCGCCTTCGATTTCCCGGAGCCCTTTGGGCGTCCCGGGCCGCGGCGCACCACGCCGCCGAGCGCGCGCAAGCGCTCTTCGATGTCCGCGATCTCGCCGGACAGGGAGTCCATCTCGCCCTGCAGTGTCCGGCGTCGGCGGACCAGACGCGCGAGCATCGCTTCGTCCGCGCGGCGGCGGTCGGCGATCGCGCGCTGCAAATCGGACAGCGACATCGAACGGAGGACGGTACTCACACGGGGTCCACGCGGCATGATCGATTCCTTTCGGTGGTGCGGGATCGCAGGGAATCAGAAACCTGCGACAGCCTGCTCCTCTGATTCGAAGACCTCGAACACCATGGCAAGCTTGGTGATCACGAAGATGTTCTTGATCGACTTGTCCACCTGGCACAAGCGCATCTTGCCCGAGCGCTTTGCGTAGTTGGAATGCGCTTTGATCAGCACCCCGAGCGCTGTCGAGTTCAGGTGTTTCGTGTCTTTCAAATTGACGACGAGGTCCTTGTTGCCTTGTTCGGCAAGCTCCGCGATCCGGCGGTCAAGTTCATCCGTCTCCGGTCCGCCCATCAAGAAGTCTCGCGGATAGAGAATGACGACGTCGCCATCTTTGCGTTCCTTCAGCGCCATGAGTCCTTCCTTATTCTCGCGCGCACGCGCGGCGAGTGCTTGCCGGAGAGTGATTCGTTCGCCTACACTTGCATCCTCACCGTAGACGCGGAACCGACTCTAGGTATAGCGTTGCACTCTGTCAAGCAAGTCCGCCGTCATCGGGACGCTCGGTGCGTCTCGCGTTAGTGCGTCGGACGCAAGAGGAGCGGACGTTCTCGATGCCCAGCACAAATGGCACGTCGAAGATCCATCTGTCGCTGCCGAGTCGTCCGGATTATCTGTTTACCCTTTACGGCTTCTTCAACAGCCTCGGCGCCGTGTGTCAATTCGACGAGGAGGCCAACTCCGCCGTCGTGACCGCGGTGATCGAAGCGGCGACAAATGCGCTCCAGCACGGCAATCACATGGACGAAACGAAGCGCATCGACATTGTCGTCGAGGTGCACGAGACGGCGCTCCTGGTCACGGTGACGGATATGGGACAAGGCGTCGATCCGGCCATCCGATCCGATCGCCAATTGCCGGAAGATATCTTCGCGTTGCGCGGACGCGGAATTGCACTCATGCGCGCGCTGATGGATCGCGTGACGTTCGACTGGACCTCCTCGGGAACCACGGTTCACCTGACGAAGAATCGCCCCGCCACCACGGCGTGAGTCCTGTCGTGCGTCGTGTGCTGCTCCTCCTGTTTCTCTGCGCCGCACTCGGGTGCGAGGCGCGGATCGCGCGATCCGCGGAATCGATGCCGTCGATGGATTCCCTCTCCACGCTGGTGCGATCGAGCAGCATCGACGACCACCACCGCGCCGAAAAGTGGCTCACGCGTCACCTCCGGCGCACGCCGGCGGACGTCCCCGCAGCCCTGCTCCTCGGGGATCTGTATGTGTTGCAGCACCGGCCGAGCGAAGCGCGCTCCGCCTATCGGAAGGTCGTGCGCGTCGCGCCGGAGAATCGTCATGCGCGGCGCGAGCTGGGGCTTCTCCGCGCGCGCGAGTGGGCGCAGATGTTCGACCGCAGCGACCGCGAACGAGCGATCGATGACCTCGCGCGTGGCGTACCGCCTGCCGACTCCGCGTTCACCGACGCCGATTGGAGCGGACTCGCCGTACTCGCGGTCCTCCTCTGCGATGCGCACCTGCCGCGCCGCGCGCTGGCCGCGCTCGACGCACCGCTGCGCGCGCACGAGGACGCCGGGGCGTGGGTACGCCTGGCTCACGCCGTGGCCTTGCACGCGAACGGCGACATCGACAGCGCCGCGACCGAGTACGCGACGGGCATTCGCCTGCTCGGCCCGCTCGACCGCGACGGGTACATCGACGTGCGGCCCGTGGCGGACACCAAGACGAAGGCGGAGTTCAGCGCTCTCGCGCTCGAAGATCGCGCAGCCTGGCTCCCGGTGTTCTGGAAGCATCACGATCCCACGCCCACGACGCCCGTGAACGAATTCCAACTCGAGTTCTATCGCCGCGTGACGTGCGCCTTCCTCTTCTTCCGCCTCCCGGACACGCGCTGGTGGGACGCGCGCGGCGACGTCTACGTCCGCTTCGGCGCGCCCGACGTCGTCGACACCGTCGAAGGGCGGCTGATCAACGTCGAGCATGACTACGATATGGGCGACGTGATCATCCCGGATCAAATCGTGTGGCGGTACCCGCAATACGGCATGGACGTGCGACTCGCAGAGACCATCTCCCCGCAGGTCTATACATTCCCTTTTCCCACGAGCGCGACGAAGACGAATCCCTACTTGAACGTGATCGTGGGGCGATACCTGCGCCAGAGGGAAGCCAGCCGCAAGGACTTCAACTGGGACCCCGCGGAGGATTTCGTGCGCGCACGCGCACTGCGGGGCGAGCAGCGGGCCGAGCAGGTGCTGGATGCGGGCGGGTTTCTGGTGCGCCTCGACATGCGCAAGAACGTGATCCCGTTTGCCTCGGCGAGTGCGTCGTTCCGCGGAGACGGCGGATACGTGCGGCACGCGGTGACGATCGGTGTGCTGCGCGACGCGCTCGCGAACGCGGCGCGCGAGCAGGAGCACAAGCGCGGGGCGCTGGACACCGTGGTGGGTGACACCACGGTGATCGAGGAACGCGTGGAGGACGCCGCCCCGCGACGCGACGGGCGCCTCGTGGCAACCGCGGTGTTGCTGGACGGCACGTTCCGCGAGGTGGCGCGGGCGGAGTCGCGCGGGCCCTTCGCGACCATCGCGACGCCGGATGGTCCCATGCAGGTCGCACGTCTCGATCTGTTCGTTGCACCCGGGCACTACTACCTCGCGACCTCCGTGGAGGACTCCGCGGCGGTCGGTGCGCATCGCACAGGCGTGAACGCTCCCGGATCCGCGAATGCGTTGACGCTCTCCGACGTGGAGGTGCAGGTCCCGGTGGACGGAGCGCCGGGGGTGCGCATCACGCAGCCGGCGAACGTGCTCGCAAACGGCCAACAACTCGCGATCGCATTCGAAGCGTACAACCTCACGCGGGACATCCGCGGCCGCGCGCGCGCGACCATTCGGTGCTCGGTGGAGCAGGGAGACGACCTCGGGCGGACATCGCAGCGGCGGCGCGGCGGCCTCATCACGCGGACGCCTGTGCGCGGCACGATCGCGACGGAGTTCCCCGACGAAGTGCGCTCCTCCACGCTCGAACGCACGATCGACCTCAACATCGACAAGCTGGAGCCCGGCGAGTACACGGCGACGATCACCGTGACGGACGCGGGGAGTGACGCGGTCGCCACCGCGCGCACCACGTTCGTCAAGAGCGCGAGTTTTCCACGGCGCTGACGCGCGCGGCGTTTGACAGCGTGTAACCGGCTCGGCAGAATCGCAGGTGGACATCACCTTCACCTGAGGGCCGGTACCGTGACTGCGCGCCCCTGGGAAGCTGCACGTTTGCCGCTTCCCGTCCTCCAAGACCGCTTCGCCGAGCATCATCCGCCGTTCACGCCGCGAGAGGCCGTGCTGGAGGCGTCTCGCTGTCTGTATTGCTTCGACGCTCCGTGCCAGTCGGCGTGCCCGACGGCTATTCCGATCCCGCACTTCATTCGCCGCATCGCACACGATGATCCGCACGGCGCGGCCGAAGCGATTCTCTCGGCGAACCCACTCGGCGCGGCGTGCTCGCGCGTCTGTCCGGTCGCCGCGTTGTGCGAGGGTGCGTGCGTCGTGCAGCACATGGGTCCCCCAGTGCAAATTGGGCGGCTGCAGCGCTACGCCACCGACGCCACGCACAATGCGCCGCCCGTGCGACGGGCGGCGCCGAGCGGATCGCTTTCGCAGCGCGCGGCGATCGTCGGCGCGGGGCCGGCGGGGCTGGCGTGTGCAATCGAGCTTGCGCGCCACGGCGTGCGTGTCACGGTGTATGACGCGCGCGAACGCGCAGGGGGGCTCGCCTCGTACGGTATCGTGCCGTATCGCCTGCCGAATCATGTGAGCGAACGCGAAGTGCGCCTCGCGGAGAGCCTCGGCGTGACGATTCGCACCCACACGCGTGTCGGCCGCGACGTCGCGGCCGCGGACCTCTTGCGCGACAACGACGCGGTGTTCCTGGCGATCGGCACCGGCGCGGTGCGGCGTCTCGGTATTCCGGGTGAGGAACTCCCGGGCGTGTGGGACGCGCTGGAGTTCATCGCGCGGGTGCGGACGGAACCTCTGGACGCGATTGCCGTGGGACGGCGCACCGTGGTGATCGGCGCGGGCAATACGGCGATGGATGCAGCGAACTCCGCCGCGAAACTCGGCGCGGATACGGTGGAAGTGATCTACCGCCGCACGCCCGGCGAGATGCGCGCCTACCCGGACGAAGTGGAACTGGCCCGCACGCTCGGCGTTCGTTTCCGGTGGCTCACCGTGCCGCTCGCGGTCGAGGGGCGCGAGCGCGTGACGGGAGTGCGCTGCGTTCTCGCCACGCTGGACGAATCGCGCACGCCGCATGTGGTCGCCGGATCCGAGCACGTGGTCGAGGCGGACGTCGTGATTCGCGCGATCGGGCAATCCAAGCCGACGGAGTTGCTCGAGGCGTTCGGCGTCCAGCACGTGAACGGCACCGCCGTCGCGGATGCCCAGACGCTCCGCACCGCGAACGAACGCGTGTACGCCGGCGGCGACGTCGTGAACGGCGGGCTCGAAGCGGTCGATGCCGTCGAAGACGGCAAGCGCGCGGCGCACGCGATGCTGCGCGCGTGGAACGTGACCATCACGTGAGGATGCGCACATGGCTTCTCTGACAACGACGGTCGCGGGCATTCGCTCGCCGAATCCGTTTTGGCTCGCGTCCGCGCCGCCGACGAATACCGGAGAGATGATCCACCGAGCGTTCGAAGCGGGATGGGGTGGTGCGGTGTGGAAGACGCTGGGCGAACCGATCATCAACGTATCCCCGCGCCTCGCGTCGGTGGATTATGGCAACACGCGCATGATGGGCCTCAATAACATCGAGTTGATCACGGACCGTCCGCTCGACGTAAACCTGCGCGAAGTCGCGGAGGTGAAGCGCGCGTGGCCGGACCGCGCGGTGATCGTCTCGCTCATGGTGGAATCGAAGCGCGAAGCATGGCACGAGATCGTCAAGCGCGCACAGGACACCGGGTGCGATGCGTTCGAGTTGAACTTCGGATGCCCGCACGGGATGTCGGAGCGCGGCATGGGATCTGCGGTCGGACAAGTGCCGGAGTACGCGGAGATGGTCACGGCGTGGGTCAAGGAAGCGTCGCGCATCCCGGTGCTCGTCAAACTCACGCCCAACGTCGCGGACCCGACGTACGTCGCGCTCGCCGCGCAGAAGGGCGGCGCGGACGGGCTGTCGCTCATCAACACGATCAACAGCGTGATGGGCGTGGATCTGGAGACGCTCACGCCGTATCCGGGCGTGCGTGGCGAGAGCGCGCACGGCGGGTACTGCGGACCGGCGGTGAAGCCGATCGCGCTCAACATGGTCTCCACGCTTGCACGCAATCGCGAGATCACAATTCCGATCGTGGGCATCGGCGGCATTGCGTCGTGGCGTGATGCCGCAGAGTTCCTCGTGCTGGGCGCGAGTGCGGTGCAGGTCTGCACGGCGGTCATGCACTTCGGCTACCGCATCGTGAGCGACATGATCTCCGGCCTCACGCACTACCTCGACGAAAAGGGTCTCGCCTCCGTCGGCGCCCTCGTTGGGCAGAGCGTGAGCCGGGTGCGCGATTGGGGCGACCTGGACTTGCAGTACAAGGTCGTGGCGCGCGTGAACCGCGACCTGTGCGTGCACTGCAATCTCTGCTACGTCGCGTGCATGGACGGCGCACACCAGTGCATCAATATCGAAGCGGACCCGGACGGGCGGTGGGAAGCGGAGGCGGGAACGGGACACGGAGGGTCGGGCGCGAGCCGGCGCGCCATCGCCGCGTACTCCGCGCAGGGCAACGGCCGCGTCCGCGGCCACGCGCGGGCCTCGAGTGT
>CAZEPH010000128.1:0-7218 GCA_964514075.1 uncultured bacterium
TTTGAAATCCGTGGACGAGGAGTTGATTGCAAGGTGTGCGCCCTGGTCGGTGATCGCCCGCAGGCGCGCGTCGTCGACGTCGATCGCGATCACGCGGGCGCCGAGCGCCGCGGCGATCTGCGCGCAGTAGGCTCCCACGCCGCCGACGCCGACGACGATCGCCAGCTCTCCGGTCGCGAGGCCGCTGCGCACGATCGCTTGGTAGGGAGTCGTGACCGCGTCGGCGACGACGGACAGCTCGGACAGATCGTAGCCCGCACGCTCCCCCACCACGCAGAGGCCACGTGCCGGCACGGCGAGATACTCCGCAAAGCCGCCGTCGATGTCGTTGCCGGGCATGATCTGCCTGCGGCAGGCATTGCCGCGTCCCGCGCGGCACAGCCCGCACTCGCCGCACGGAATCACCGCCGGCACGATGACCTCCCGCCCCTGAAGAGCGCGGTGCCGGGCGTCCGCATGGACCACCGTTCCGCTGATTTCATGACCGAGCGTGAGAGGAAGCGCGTGCCGCGCCGGTACGCCGTCCTTCCAGAACCCGATGTCCGTGTGGCAGACGCCGCACCCCGCCACGCGCACGACGACGTCGTCGGGCCCCGGTTCGGGCGTCGGCACGTCGACGACGTCCAGTGGAGCACCCACCGCAGTCAGCTGCATGGCTTTCATGACGCGCCCCCCCATCCGTGGTGCCCCCGTCCCGGCGATGCGTTCGTCATCACCGAGCGAGCCCGTTGACGAGCCGATCCACGAACTCCTCTCCGAGATGGGACGCGTCGAACTCGCCGCCCGATCGGAACCAGCGAGCGATCCAGTTGATGGCGCCGAGGATCACGAACGCCGCCACCTTCGCGTTGCCCTGACGGAATTCCCCGCTGCGCATGCCGTCCTCGATGATCCTCCGCACGTGGTGCTCGTAGCGGTCGCGCCCCGCGATCATGCGCGCTTGCCGCTGACGGGAGAGCGCGGTCACCTCGAACGCGAGCGGAGATCCTTGCAGCGTGTCGGTCATCACGCGCACGTGCTCGCGAATCACGTGCGCGATCTTCGCCGAGGCCGTCTCGATCGCGTCCGCTTCGCGCATGATCCTCGCGAGTTCGGCGAGCGATTCGCGGTGGCATTCGTAGAGAATCGCTTCCTTGTCGGGAAAGTAGTGATACAGCGCCGTCTTTCGCACGCCCACGTGATCGGCGATGTGATCGAGCGTGGTGGAGTGATACCCCTTTTCCCCGAAGGCGCGCAGGGCGGCATGGAGGATCTCCGCGCGCCGGCGCTGCCGCTTCGCGTGCACGTGCGGCGTGGGTCCGTTCACGCGGGCCTTGCGCATCCTGGCGTGTGTGGAGTACTCACAAAGAACCCCTCATCATGCGAAGATCGACCGTGCTTGAATGCGAATTAGAAAATTGAATACGCGGTCAGTCTCGGTCAAGGTGGACCTTGGTGTACGAGATGGGCGCGGCTCATGTGGAGGAACAACCATGCTGGATCCGATCACCACTCTGCTCGCACAGCATCGCGAGATCATGGACGGGATCGCGCCGGTGCGCGCCGCGGTGGCCGCGCTGGAGATGCGGGGCAACACCGCCGTGCCCGAAGCGTTGCCCGCGATTCGTGCGGCGGTGACCATGATGGAGACGACACTCTTCGCTCATGCGCATCGGGAAGACGAGGCGTTGTTTCCCGCTCTGGAGCAGGTGTTCGGAAGTGCGGAGGGGCCGACTGCGGTCATGCGAATGGAACACCGAGCCATTCACGACCAGGTCGTGTTGCTCGGCGAGATTCTCCGTCAGATGGAGGCGGCGGAGGGCGGAGCCCTCTTGGCCAGCGGTGCGAAGCTGCACGACGCGGCGCAGGAGATCATCGAGATGCTCGATGGACACTTCGGCAAGGAGGAGCAGGTTCTCTTTCCGATGGCGCGTCAAGTGCTCACGACCGAAGACCTGGACGCCGTGGCGCGGAAGATGGAGGAACTGGATCGCCGTTGACGAAGGAGCGGAGGACGCGCTCGAATGGCGTCAATCCGCTCTGGAGCTTCGGACTACCAGACCGGCGCACGGCTCAACGCTTACGCTTCCTGCATGGCGGTGAACATCAACATGCTGGTCGGCTGGTGCAGCGTAAGCGCCGGGATCGTTGCCGGAGCCGTCTCCGGTCTGCACTTTTGGCGCGACGACTGGCTCGGGGGATACGGCGCGTGGCGCCGCCGCATGGTGCGCCTCGCGCACGTCGCGTTTTTCGGCCTTGGCATCCTCAATCTTCTCTTCTCGCTCAGCGTTCACGCTCTGGGGCTGCAGGAGGGAGTCCGATCCCTCCAGGTGGCGTCCGCCCTGCTGGCGGCGGGCGCAGTCACGATGCCGATCACATGTTACCTCTCGGCGTGGCGTATGAGCATGCGCTCGTTGTTCGCCGTGCCCGTCCTCTGCGTGTTCGTCGGCGTGCTCCTGTTCATTCGAACGAGCGTGCTGCGATGAGGATCGCGTTCGTCGCTCTCAGCGGCATCCGCGTCTGCGACCCCACGCTTTTGCGCCTGGGTCTCTCGCTCCCCGGTTTCGTGGAGCGCGGCAAGGCCATCGCATCCCTTCCGAGTCTCGGGTTACTCACGTTGGCCGGCATGACGCCGCCCGAGCACGAGGTCGCCTACTTCGAGGTGGCCGATCTCGCGCACGCGCCGCCTCTTCCCGACGGCTTCGATCTCCTCGCTCTCTCCAGCTATTCGGCGCAGATCGACGACGCGTACGCCTTGGCGGCGCGCTATCGCCGGGACGGCGCATCGGTGGTGATGGGAGGACCGCATGTCAGCGTTCTGCCCGAGGAAGCGATCCGTCACGGCGCCACGGCGGTGATCGGGCACGGCGAAGTGTCCTGGCCCGCCGTCGTGCGCGATGCAGCCGCGGGTCGCCTGCGTGATGTGTACGGTTCGCTCGACAACGCGTTCGACTTCACCGATGCGCCCCTGCCGCGCTTCGATCTCCTCAACCCCGCGCGCTACAACAGGCTCACGATTCAGACGAGCCGCGGCTGTCCGCGCCACTGCACGTTCTGCGCCGGATCGCGGTTGTTTACGTCGCACTACACGCAGAAGCCGGCCGCGAAAGTTCTCGCGGAAGTGGATCGCATACGCGCGATCTGGCCGCGCCCTTTCATCGAACTCGCCGACGACAACAGCTTCATCGATCGTGCGTATTGGCTCGACCTGCTCCCGGGATTCGCTTCGCGGAGAATGCGCTGGTTCACCGAGACGGACATCTCCGTCGGCGAAGACGACGAGTTGCTCGACGCGCTCCGCGAGAGCGGTTGCGCGGAGGTGCTCATCGGTCTCGAGAGCCCGACGCTCGCCGGACTGGACGGCATCGACACGGACAACTGGAAGAAGAGCCGGTGGACCCGATCGCGCGACGCGGTGCGCAACATTCAGGAGCACGGCATCCGCGTGAACGCCTGCTTCGTCGTGGGACTCGACGGGCAGGATACGAGCATCTTCGCCGCCGTGCGCGCGTTCGCAGACGATGCGGACGTCTTCGACGTGCAGGTCACCGTTCCCACGCCGTTCCCCGGCACGCCGCTCCACGCACGCCTCGAGCAAGAAGGTCGACTCACGCACCCTGGCGCGTGGGAGCGATGCACGCTCTTCGATGTGAACTTCATTCCGACGGGTATGACGCCAGAGGTACTCGAAGCGGAGTTTCGCGCGCTGATCGTGGATCTCTACAGCGCGGAAGCCACGCGGCGCAGACGGGAACGATTCAACGCGCGGCTCTGGGCGCGTCGCCAGCACGAAAGAGAGGGCATGGGATGACTGCACGCAGTGCACTGCAAGTCGGATTTGGGCTCGCCGGACTGTACGACGGACTCCTGGGCGTGATCTTTCTCTTGTTCCCCGCGACGGTGTTCGCGCGATTCCACGTCACGCCGCCCAATCACTATGGGTACGTCCAATTCTCCGCAGCCGTGTTGATCGTCTTCGCACTGATGTTCTTCGCGGTGATGGGCGCTCCCGTTCGCAATCGCAATCTCATCCCGTACGGCATCCTGCTCAAGGTGTCCTATTGCGGCGTCGTGTTCGTGTACTGGTTCACGCAGGGTCTGCCTTCGCTGTGGAAGCCCTTTGCCGTTCTCGACGCGGTGTGGGCGGTGTTCTTCTTGTGGGCTTGGCGCTCGCTGCCTGCTTCCGTTCGCTAGACGAAACAGACTCGGCCGCCGGAGAATCCTCCGGCGGCCGATCTGCTGTAACGCGTCCCGACTAGCGGTAGAGCGTCTTGATCGCGCCCCACGTCCTCGGCTCCACCGGAGTCGGCGAGCTGTAGATCTGCCCGCGGATCTCGCCGCCTGGGAACGAGTTCGTGTGGATGTTGATGTACATCAAACCGGCGTTGAGGTTCGCCTCCTGCGTCCCGGTGAGCGGTCCGACGGTTCCAACCTTGGGGTTGCCAGCGGGTAGCGGGAAGAGGACCCCGGCGGCCGTTCCCGGCGGTGCGCAGCAGTGGATGTGCGCCGCGGTCTCCGTGCCGATCAGGCCACTGTACGTGATGTTGAAGGAGAGGATCTTGGCCCCGTCCAGGGTCAAGGTCGCGGAGCCCGTCGCCGGCGACCCGTTGGGCGGTGTTTCCTGACTTCCACTGAGAGTTGCGGTGTAACTCTGAGCGTGAGCGGCTCCAGCGACAAGGAGCGCCGCCGCTACGATGATGGCAGTCCGCATGATGCACCTCCGAGATGAGAAAGCGGAGCCGACGGCGAGGAGCCCGCCGCGCCTCCGCAACCGTTGCGCAGAGAGGAGGGCCGGAGGATAGCATCGCCGCCGGTCGTGATGGCGCGGATTTCTTCGGCGGCCGTTGATGGGGCAAGCGACGAAGCGCCGAGAATTGTCGGGCGCTGGACACCCAACAGACAAGGCCGCCGGAGATTGCTCCAGCGGCCTTTCCGAAAACTGGCGGGGCCGACGGGACTCGAACCCGCGACCTCTGGCTTGACAGGCCAGTGTGCTAACCACCTGCACCACGACCCCGCAATGTCGTAAGGGCGGGAAATTAGCACGGCCCGCGAGGATGTGTCAATTTGGGCCGGGTCGAGTTGGTCGGCCAGCAACGGCGGCAGCTCGCGCGCGGGTACTTTTACTAACACGTCGATCGGGGTGCGGTATTCGTTTGGGTCGATTTGCAACAGCATGGTGAATCCGCGCTTCGGGCGGTAGTGCTCTACCGCGGAATCACGGCGACGCGTCTCGGAGGTCCGCTCCGAGGGACGCGCGCGCCTCGGTTATCGTCTCCTCGTAACTGAGTCGGCATCCTGCTTCCTTCGCCGTCGCGAACGCGACGTCGCCGAGCGCGCTGCGTGCGCGAGCCACGAGCGGCGCGAGGAACGCGTCGTCCGCGGGATCGCGCCGGAGCGCCATGCGCTCCCTGTGCACCTCGCACGCGCCGAGGAGGCGGGCCGCGGCCTCCCATTCGCCGACAAACGCCGCGAAACCGGCGATGACTTCCCCCATCGTCACAGCCGCCATCCTGTCGTCGACATCGTGCGCGAGATCGAGCGCCTCCCGCCACATCGTGCGCGCGCGCTCCGCGTCGCCGCGTGCGAGCGAGAGCATCGCGAGGTTGCTCAGTGCGAGGGCGACGTTGCTCTGATCGCCGCGTTCCCGAAACAGCGCGAGTGACTCGGCGTAGAGCGGTTCCGCGGCATCCAGATGGCCTTCGGCGCGTTCCAACTCCGCCATGCCGTTCAACGCGTACGAGAGCCTCGGCTTGTCTCCGAGCGTTCGCGCCAGCGTGAGAGATTCCGCAAACAACGCGCGCGCCGTGCCGCGGTCGCCCATCGCCTGTGACACCATGCCCTGCAACCGGAGGATCAGGAGCTCGAGCGATCTGTCGCCCAGATCGCGCGCGATCGAGAGACCCTCTGCCAGGAACGGCTGCGCGTCGGCGTAGCGGCCCATATTGAAGTGCAGCTTGCCTGCGGAGTGAAGCGCACGGCCACGGGCGCGCGTCGGCGCGCCGGCGCCCTCGCGTGCGAGCGCGCGTTGCGTCATCCGACTCCCCAGTTCCAGCATGCCGCGCATGAGCCAATACCCCTGCAGCGCGCTGACCAGGCGGAGGCCGATCTCGGCGCCTGCTTCCGTGCGATCGCACCACTCGTGCGCCGTAAGGACATTCTCGCGCTCGGCGTCGAGCCGTGCGAGCCACACCGCCTGCTCGGGGCCGAACAGCGACATCGTCACCAGGAAGTTTTCGTAGAACGCGAGATGACGCGTGCGTGCGCCGTCGCCCTCGCCCGTCTCGGCCAGTCGTTCTTGCGCGTATTGTCGGACCGTCTCCAACATGGCGTAGCGCATCGCGCCGTCCGGTCCGCGTTCCGCCGTGAGAAGCGACTTGTCCCAGAGGCGCGTCAGCCGATCCAGTACGTCGAATTCATCCACGTTCTCGCCGGCGACACGCACCGCCGCCTCCAGCGTCCACCCGCCGGCGAACACAGAGAGCACGCGAAAGAGCTGCTGTTCCTCCGGGTGCAGCTGGTCGTAGCTCCATTGAATGGTGGCGCGCAGAGTTTGGTGGCGCGCCAGCGCGCTGCGGCTCCCGCCGGTCAGCAGGCGAAAGCGGTCGTCGAGCTTGGAGCGTATCTCCTCGACGGACAACACCCGCACCCGCGCCGCCGCCAGTTCGATCGCGAGAGGGATGCCGTCGAGACGGCGGCAGATCTCCGCGATCACCGGTGCGGTCGATGCCTGAACGGCGAAGTGCGCGTCGGCGAGTCGGGCGCGATCGAGGAACAACCGGACGGCGTCAGCACCCTGGATCGCGTCGACATCCGTCAGACCGGGTGGCGGGACCGACATCGATCGCACGGCGAGCACTTGCTCTCCCCCGATCCCGAGCCCTTCGCGACTCGTCGCGACGACCGTCACCGTCGCGGTCGAGGACACGATGGTCTCGGCGAGGTGCGCGGCGGCCTCGATGACGTGCTCGCAATTGTCGAGGAGAATCAGCGTCCGCTGCGTGCCGAGGTGTGCGATCACACGGTTGATGAGCGACGCCCCCTGCTCTTCGCGCACACCCAGGACCGACGCCAGCGTCATGACGACGCGCTCCGCATCCTTGAGCGGCGCGAGATCCACGAACCACGCGCCGCCGGGAAACGCGGGGCGGACGGCGTGACCCAGCGCGAGCGCCAGGCGCGTCTTGCCGCATCCGCCGATTCCGGTCAGCGTGAGGAGACGCGTTCCGTCGAGCAGTC
>CAZEPH010000129.1:0-7192 GCA_964514075.1 uncultured bacterium
CGTGGGACGCCGCGCGTCCACGAGCAATCTCGGACTGGAGCGCCTCGGCGTGGCGATGGACAAGCGCGGCAACATCGTCGTGAACGATCGCTGCGAAACCAATGTGCCAGGCGTGTACGCCATCGGCGACTGCGCCGGCGGCAAGCAGCTCGCGCACAAGGCCTCGCGGGAAGCGGAGGTCGTCGCGGAAGTGATCGCCGGCCACAAGTCCGCGATGGACTCGCGGTGCATGCCCGCTGCCGTGTACACGGAGCCGGAGATCGCGACCGTCGGACTCTCCGAAGACGAAGCGAAAGCTGCGGGATTTGTGCCCAAGATCGGTCGCTACTTCTTCCGCGCGAACGGGCGGGCCGTCGGAGCGGGGAAGGGCGAAGGCTTTGCGAAGATCGTCGCGAACGATGCGGGCGACACGATTCTCGGCGCGCACATCGTCGGACCCGATGCCTCCGAGTTGCTCACGGAGTTGGTGCTCGCGATGGAGATGGACGCGACGCTCGAAGACATCGCTCTCACCGTGCACTCGCACCCGACGCTCTCCGAGGTGATCAAGGAAGCGGTGCTCGACGTGAATGGGTTGGCGATACACAAGGCGCCGCGGAAGAAGCCGGCGGCGGCGGGGGCGGCGGCGGCGCGGTAGGACGCTCGCGCACATCTCGCAGCTCAATCGATCGTGTCGCTCCCCTCCGGGTGGAGCGACACGATCTTTTCATGAACGTCCACCATTCGGACTTCTGCCGCGCCCGCGGCCTCCGCGACTGTCAAGCAACGGCAAGAACACTCGAGGCGCGGCGATTCCTCTCTTGCCTCGGTTCGCTGAGCCCGATACGATACACATAGTTCACATATATTCTGAGGAATACATGGCGCCACAACTCCACTTCTACGTCTCCGACAGCATCGCTGCGGCGCTGCGTGCGAAAGCGAAGGCGAAGAAGCTCCCTCTCTCACGCTATCTCGCGCGCCTCGTGCAGAAGGAGGTCAAGTCCGGCTGGCCCGAAGGGTACTTCGACGAAGTGCTGGGCCACTGGCCCGGCGAGCTGCATCGGGAGGAGCAGCCTCCCTACGACGTGCGGGAGAACCCCTTTGACTAAGGTTCTCGACACCGACGTCTGCGTTCACCTCATTCGCAAGTCGAACGACGCGGTGCTGAGACGGCTCAGAGAACACGATCCAGGGGACTTGGCGCTCTCAGCAGTCACCGTCGGCGAGCTTTTCTTTGGCGCGTACCGCAGCATTCGGGTGGCGGAGGCACTCCGACTTCTCGATCGGTTCATCGAACCGTTCCAGGTGCTGCCGTTCGATGTGACGAGTGCCGGCATCTACGGCGAGATTCGCTCGGAACTCGCTCGGCGAGGCGAGACGATCGGCAGCAACGATCTCCTCATCGCCGCGACGGCTCGCGCGCACGACTGCATCGTCGTCACGCACAATACTCGGGAGTTTGGACGCGTCCCGCATCTGCGTTTGGAGGACTGGGAAGCGTAGAGTCGTCGCGCCTAAATCGCCCCCGCTCTCCTGATCGCGTACCTCTCTCATGTCTGTTCTCACACCCGGCCTTGTCCCATATGCGCCCGAGATCGGGACCGTCTGTCACTGCTTCTTCCGCGCCAACGGGCGCGCCGTCGGAGCGGGCAAGGGCGAGGGCTTCGCGCAGATCGTCGCGAATGATGGGGGGGACACCATTCTCGGCGCGCACATCGTCGGGCCGGATGCGCGCGAGTTGCTCACGGAGTTGGTACTCGCGATGGAGATGGACGAGATGCTCGTGGGGCTACGGCAAGAGGACGACGCGCGCCGTGCGCGCGTCCGTCGACTCAGCGGTGAGCAGCACCTCATACACGCCCGAAGGAGCGGTGGCGCCGGACGCGACGCACCCGTCCCACGTGACCGTGTGGTTGCCGCGCGGCGCGTAAGGGTCGTCGACCAGAGTGCGCACGACGCGCCCGCGGACGTCGTAAACGCGCAACCGCACCGGCGCGGTGCGCGTGAGCGCAAAACGGACCGTCGCACCGTTCGCTCCGAGAGACGACGACACCGCGAAGGATGCGACCGCACCGGGTGTGACGGCCCCGCGGTCGCGCGCGATCCCGGTGATGCCCATGCCCGTCCGCACGTCGTCTTCGGAGATCGCGTTCGTGGACGGCGACAGCCACGGCGAACGCGGGAAGAACGGCGAGCGCGACGAGACGCGCGCGCGCCAGTGGTACAGCGTGTTCGCCACGAGACCGGACGGCGTGGTGGTCAGCGTCGCGGTGCTGCCGATTCCCGGCGCGGGCGCTCCCAGCAACACGTAGGAGCCTGTCACGCGGCCCGTTCCGTCGAACGATTCGGCCGTCGGCTTCGTGTCGACCTGAAGGCGGACACGCTCGCGACCGGCCGCGGACCGTGCGACGACGCGCACGAGGAAACTCGATGGATCGTCCGAGAGCCCGAGATCGGAGATCGGCGTGATTCCGTCGAGCTGACGCTGATCGCGCGGGCGCGGACGCCCGTATGCGCCTCCGCCGGCGTAGACGTACACGGTTCCTTCGTCGGGGATGGGCGCGTCGGTGAAGTCCGCTCCGACCAGAACGTCTCCGAAACCGTCGCCGTTCACGTCGCCGACTCCGCCGATGTTGTTTCCGAACTGCGCGAGCGCTTGGCTCGACTGCGTCGTCCACACAGGCGACGTCCCCAGTCCGCTCGCGCTGCCCAGGAACAGATAGGCGCGGCCGGTATCCGTTGCGCCCGCGTCGTACAGCGGGGCGGACACCACGACGTCGCTGTATCCGTCGCCGTTCACGTCGCCCGCCGTTCCGACGGCGCCCAAGTGCGCCCCTTCTTGGTCGGAGTCGAACGACCAATCCGGCGCGAGGGAGAGCCCGCTCGCCGACCCGTTCCACAAGTACGCGCGTCCCCAGAATTGGCCCGCGCCGAGGTCGTATCCGTTCGCGCCCACGACCAGGTCGCTGTAACCGTCGCCGTCCACATCGCCCGCGTCGGCGATCGACAGCCCGAGATGCGCCTGGACGCTGTTCACGTCTCCGATCCAGGAGGCCGTCGTGGGTATTCCGCCGGGCGCGCCGTAGAACACCCACACGCGGCCTTCGTCGATCTCCGGCGCCGCATACAACCACGCTCCGACGGCGAGATCGCTGTATCCGTCGCCGTTCACGTCACCGGCCGAGCAGGCCGCGACGCCGAGTTGCGCTTTCTGCAGGTCCGACTCCATCGACCAGGCGGGGGTGGTGGAGAGCCCCGCGGGAGATCCCATGTACACCTGCACGAGACCTTCTTGGTACTGTCCGTTGCTGTATTTGCTTGCGCCGACAACTACGTCTCCGTATCCGTCGCCGTTCAGATCGCCCGCCTTGTTGACGAACACACCGAGCCACATCGTGTCGCGCGTTCCTTCGATGGTCCAACTCGGTGTGGACGCGAGACCCGTGGGTTCACCCAGAAACAACTGCACCCGTCCGCACTGCTGATACGGCGCGTTGCTCCACTGCGGCGATCCGACGATGACGTCGCCGTATCCATCGCCGTTCACGTCACCCGCTGCGTTCGCAGAGAGTCCGAACCATGCGCCGTTGCCGCCGCCGTATCCGGTCCACGAGGCGATGGCAGACGGTCCCGACGGGCCACCGAGATAGAGTTGGAGCCGGCCTTCGTTGTTGAATGTGTTGTCCCATCGATACGCACCGACGACGAAGTCGGCGTATCCGTCGCCGTTCACATCGCCCGCGGGGCTCGAGCAGACGCCCATGTGGGCATCCGATTGGCCGCTCGAGACGGTCCACGCGTAGACCGGGACGAGAGCGTCCGCGAGCCCGTTGTACTCGAACGCGGCGCCTTCGTTGGACTGGCCCATATCGTACTGCGGGGAGCCGATGCCGACGTCGCTGAATCCGTCGCCATTCACGTCGCCGAGTGTGGCGACGCTCCTGCCGTAGAGCGATGCGGGCTGGCCGCTCGTACCGGTCCACGACGGCGTCGACGGAGGGCCGGTGATCGCGCCGAGGAAGAGGAACGCTTGCCCGTCGGCCGATCCCCCGCTGCTCGTGTAGGGTGCGCCGACGAGGACGTCCGCGAAGCCGTCGCCGTTCACGTCGCCCGCGGTCGCGACGCTGATGCCGATGTTCGCTCCAGCGATCTGCCCCTCGAACGTCCACACGGGGATCGTGTCGAGGCCCGCCGCCGACCCGACGTGGATCAACACGTGACCGCCGTTGGAGACGCCGCCGTCCCAAAGAGGCGCTCCGGTGATCACGTCGGAGTACCCGTCGCCGTTGACGTCGCCGGCCAGCGAGACGGACGCCCCGAATCCCGCGCCGACCTGCAGCCCGAATCGCGACCACGCCGCGGTGGTATTCAGGCCGCCGCTGGCCCCGAGATACACGGTTACTCTCCCCTCTGCCGTAAACGTCCGCCTGTATCCCGGCGCGCCGACGATGACGTCCGCGAAGCCGTCCGCGTTGACGTCCCCGGCGAGCGAAACGGAGGCGCCGAACGCCGCGCCCGTCAGGTTTCCGTCGATCGTTGTGGCGACAGCCCCGAGTCCCGCGGAGGAGCCGTAATACACGGCCGCGCGACCTTCGTCCGTTTGGTCTGCATCGAACAGCGGCGCGCCGACGATCACGTCATCGTAGCCGTCGCCGTTGATGTCGCCGGCGGACGAGACGGACTGCCCGAATTGCGCGGTCGTCACGTTGCTCTCGACGGTCCATGACGGCGTGGACGAGAGCCCGCTCGCGGAACCCAAGTAGAGGAGCGCGCGCCCCTCGCGTGTCTGACCGTTCGTGTATCCGGGCTCTCCGACGATCACGTCGTGGTAGCCGTCGCCGTTCACGTCGCCGGCCGAGGCGATGCTGGCGCCGAAGCCCTCATCGATCGCGACGCCGCCGGCGGTCCACGAGGCGGCCGTTGCAATGCCTGCAGGCGATCCGAGGTATAACGTGGCGCGCCCTAGCGTATCGGCAAGCGGTGCGGTGACCAGCACGTCGCTGTAGCCGTCGCCGTTGACGTCTCCCGCCGTCGCGACGATCGATCCGTAGCCGGCGTTTGCCGTTCCGCCCTCCGTCAGCCAGGAATACGACGACAGGGAGAGCGCGAGGGCCGGACCGGCGCAGAGTGCGAAAAAGCCGGCGGATAGGGCGGCGAGGCGGAGTTGCGGAGACACGGAGCACGCTCCTTCAGAAATAGCCGGGTTGCCGAGGTATGGGTGCGGTCGGGGGGCCGTGTTCTCTCCAAGCATACAGGTGCCGGGTGCGCAGGCAAAGGGATGTATGGCGGGCGCAGATGTCCCACCCGGCCCGCGATGTCGTATCCTGTTGCGCGTCATGTCCGTTCTCACGCCGGGTCTTACGCCCTACGCCGACGCGCTCGCGCTGCAACACCGTCTCGTCGATGCACGCCGAGCGGGTGCGATCGATGACACGCTGATCCTCCTTGAGCATCCGCCCGTCTTGACGATCGGCCGCGCGGGCGGCGACGACAACGTCACCGCGCAACCCGAGTTGCTGAAGCGCATGGGCGTGGACGTCGTGCACGTCGAGCGCGGCGGCAACGTGACGTATCACGGGCCGGGGCAGGTCGTCGGGTATCTCATCGCCGATCTCGCGACCGACGCGCGCGCGCGCGACCTGCACCGCTTCCTCCGCGACATGGAGGAGATGTTGATCCGCGCGGTCGCGCAGTTCGGAGTGTCCGCCGAGCGCGCGAGCGGGAAGACCGGCATCTGGGTCGGTCGCGAGAAGCTCGCGTCCATAGGCGTCGCCGTGCGGCGGTGGGTGACGTTCCACGGCTTCGCACTCAACGTGCGCACCGACCTGGGTCATTTCAATCTCATCGTGCCGTGCGGATTGCAGAATGTGCGCATGTGTTCGTTGGAATCGCTGGCGGGCACGGGCGACCCGGGCGCTCCCGTCGCGGAGTCGCCGTCGATGGAGGATGTCCACGCGGCGGTGGTCACGCAGGCCCGCGAGATCTTCGGCGTGAACCCCGAACCGCACGCGCAGACGGAGGAGGCGCTCCTCTCGGCGCGGTGACGGCCTCCGGGAGCCATCGCGTCTTGCAGGTGGACGGGCTCACGGGTGCGCGCGTGCTAGCGCCGTGCGAACGGCGTGAGCGACGGCGGCGCCTGACCGTCCAGAACGAGTGACGCGATCGCCTCCCCGAGCGCGGGCGCGAACTTGAACCCGTGTCCCGAACACGCGCTCGCGACGATGACGTGCGCAAAGTCCGCGTGGCGATCGATGTGGAAGTGACCGTCCCGCGTGTTTGTGTACATGCACGCCGCGTGCGCCACCGGCGCCGGATCCAGGCCGGGGAGATATCGCGCGACGAGAGCGGAGATCTCGTGCCGCTCGGTGTCGTCGACGTCGCGGCGGAGCGCCTCGGGCTGCGTACGCTCGCCGTCATGATGGCGCGCGATCTTGACGCGCCCGTCGCGGAGCGGAAAGCCGTAGAAGAACGCGCCGGGCGTCTGTTCCCACAAATGGACCGGGAGCGAGCGAAGGGCGTCGACGCTCGCGTTCGATCGCGGCGCGAACCACCACTGCACCTGCCGTTCGATTGTCAGGTCCATCGACGGATCGCGCATCAGCTCCGGCAGCCACGCACCGGCGGCGAGAACGAGGTGTCGCGCGCGATACGTGCCCGCCGCCGTCGTGACGCGCACCTCCCGATCCGTCGCGTGCCATGCCCCCACCGGCTCGGTGCGATGAAGCGCGGCGCCGTGCCGCTCCGCGTCGTCGAGGTGCGCGCGCACGCAGGTCTCTGGCGCGAGAATGCCGGCGCGCGGCTCCCACACAGCCGAGAGTCCGTCCGGCACGCCGAGTCCGGGGAAACGGGCTCGCGCCTCGTGTGCCGCGAGTCTCTCGTGCGCGAGGTCGTGTGCGATCGCGCTCGACAGCGCACCCGAGACGAGCACGCCGTCCGCCGGGCCGATCATCACGCCCCCGGTCTGCTCCATCAGCGAGAGCCCGGTGCACGCTTCGAGTTCACGCCACAACGTGAATGCGCGCTGGACGAGCGGCACGTACGACGCGTGCTCGAAGTACGCCTCGCGGATGATCCGGCTCTCGCCGTGCGACGAACCGAGCGCGTGCGGCGGGTCGTACCGATCGAACGCGCGCACGCGAGCGCCGCGGCATGCGAGGTGCCGCGCGACGGCGCCGCCGAGCGCGCCGAGCCCGACGACGATGACGTCCGC
>CAZEPH010000130.1:0-7165 GCA_964514075.1 uncultured bacterium
CGAAGCGCGCATCCGCGCGCAGCGTCTCGGCCATCTTCGTCGCGGCGCGCACGGCGAGCGTGTCGGACTCGTCGATCGCCGGGTACACGACATACGTCTGCTGTCCCTCGCGCGCGGTGCGCGCGACGAACTCGAACGCACGTTCGCGCTTCTCCGGCCCCGTGAGATGCGTGCTGATCTCGCCCCGACCCGGCGGCAGTTGATCCAGCGTGCTCACGTCCAGGTCCCCGTAGAACGTCATCGCCAGCGTGCGCGGGATCGGCGTTGCGGTCGTGACGAGCACGTCGGGTGTGAGATCTCCCGCCTTCTCGCGCAGGGCGAGACGGTGCCGCACGCCGAAGCGCTGCTGCTCGTCGATGATCGAGAGACCGAGTCGCGCAAAGCGCACGTCTTCCTGAATCAGCGCGTGCGTGCCGCACACGATGCCGACGGCGCCGCTCGCCACGCCGTAGAGAATTTCGCGGCGCGCCGCCGCCTTCACGCGTCCCGTGAGCAGCGCGACGCGAATCGGCAGATCGCTCAGCAATCGAGTCACCGTCGCGTGATGTTGTTCCGCGAGAATCTCCGTCGGCGCCATGAGTGCGGCCTGATACCCGGAGTCGCATGCGGCCACGCATGCGCCCACCGACACGACCGTCTTGCCCGAACCCACGTCGCCGTGCAGCAGCCGGTGCATGACGCGCGGCGCGCGCATGTCCGCGAGGATCTCGCCGAGCGATCTCTCCTGCGCACTCGTGAGCGCAAACGGGAGCTGCGTGCGGAAGCGCGCGAGGAGCGGGCCGTCTGTCTCGAACGCGATGCCGCGATCGCCCGCCTGCGCGCGCCGGCGCCGCGTGAGCACGAGTTGCAACGCGAGCAACTCGTCGAACGCCAGGCGCTCGCGTGCACGATCGCGTTCCGTCCACGACGCGGGGAAGTGGATCGACTCGAGCGCCTCCACGCGCGGGACGAGGGCGCGGCGCACTCGCACCTCCTCCGGCAGCGGATCGAGCACGTGCGCCCGCACGCCATCCAGCACCTCGCGCACGCCCGCGCGCACGATGCGCTGCGTGAGCCCGTCCGTGAGCGGATACACCGGCACGATGCGTCCGGTGTGCAAGCGCTCCTGCTCGTCGTCCTCGAGCGGTTCGAACTCCGGGTTCGTCATCTGCATGCCGCGGAACACGCCGACCGTGCCGCTGAACATCATCACGGCGCCGACGGGGAGCTGCTTCTCGCGGAACGGTTGGTTGAACCACACGCAGCCGATCTCGCCGCTCGCGTCCGCGATGCACGCCACCACGTTGCGCTGCCCGCGGCGCGTGCGGATCGTCTGCACCGAGCGCACGCGGCCGATCAGGGTGATCGTGTCGCCCGCGCGCGCCGAGCCGATCGCCACGAAGCGGCTGCGATCGATGTAGTCGCGGGGGAAATGCAGCAGGAGATCGCCCGCCGTCGCGACGCCGAGCTGGGCGAACTGCTCGGCGCGGCGCGGGCCGACGCCCTTCACGTATTGAATCGGGGTGGAGAGGTCCATGCGGTCCCGCCATCGTAGCGGAGGGAGACGACCAACCGCGACGGGTATCGTGCTTGACAGGCCCTGTCGCCCCCCCTAGCGTGACGCGTTCGCCGCGCACTGACACACGTCCACGGAGAGTTCACTCGCATGACGTCCACGGAACGCCGCCCGTCGTTTGTCGTCCCGCTCCTCGGGTTGGTGTTCGCGGCGATCGTTCCACTTCTCCTCGTCCGCGCCTATCACTTCACGCACGACCGCTCGGGCAACTACGTCGCGCACGATTTCGCCGAGGCGTTGTTGCGGAACCTCGCGCCGCACGCGGTGCTCTTCACGAACGGCGACAACGACACCTTCCCGCTCTGGTACGCGCAGGAGGTGGAGAAGATTCGCACCGACGTGCGTGTCGTGAACCTCTCGCTGCTCAACACGCCGTGGTACGTCCGGCAGGTCCGCGACCTCGAACCCCGCGTGCCGCTCACACTCACCGACGCGGAGGTGGACGGTCTGCAGGCCTATCGCGACGAGACCGGGCAGATCGTCATGCCCAACGCGGTCGCCGTGGCGAGCATCATTCAGGCGTGTCGCGGGAAGCGCCCCGTGTACTTCGCGTTCTCCGTGCCCGAGGCGCAGGCGTACGAGCAATACCTCGTGCGCGGCGCGCTCTCGTACCGCGTGATGGACACGCCGGTGCCGGCAGATCAGGCCGTGGACCTCGCGGCCATCGAGCGCGAACTCGCATCACTCAAGATCCGCGGCATGTTCACCGAGGACGGTTCGCTCGACAGCACCGTCTATCGCGACGAGGTGACGTATACCTTCCTGCAGAACGGCATCGCGATGGCGCACTTCGAGGTGGGGCTGGCGGCGCGGACGTCGCAGAACACCGAGAAGGCCGTGCACGCGATGCTCGAAGCCGGCCGCGTCGCACCGCAGTTGCCGTTCTTCACGATTTGGGCCGGGCGGACGATGGAGGAGGCGGGCCAGATCGCGCGTGCCGAGTCGCTCTACCGCAGCGGGATGGCCCGGTACCCGAGCGCGTACGAGTTTCCCTGGCGTCTCGGCCTGATGCAGCTCACCACGGGACAGGACTCCGCAGGGTTTGCGACATTGGAAAGCGCCGCCGGGATGCCGGGCGCGTCGTTCGAGCCCTCGCGCGATCTCATCGCGCAGTACATTCAACGCGGCGACGCGGGGCGCGCTACCGAGGTGGTCTCCCGCTGGCTTGCGCGCAACCCGGGCGACACGACCGCGCAGCAAATCTACGAGCTGTTGCGCGCCACCACGAGCGCGCCCGCCACTCCGTGAGCGCAGCGCCCGATGCCACGCAGCGCGTGCCGTATGCGCGCGCGTGGATCGACGAGGACGACATCGCCGCGGTCGTCGACGTCCTCCGGTCCGACTGGCTGACCACCGGACCGCGCGTCGCGGAGTTCGAGCGCGAGTGCGCGCGCGCCACAGAAGCGTCACGCGGCGTGGCCGTGAACTCGTGCACCGCCGCGATGCACCTCGCGCTGGCGGCGTGGGGTGTGGGCGCCGGCGACGACGTGCTCGTGAGCCCGCTCACGTTTTGCTCCACCGTGAACGTCGCCGTGCACCTTGGTGCGCGTCCCGTGTTCGTGGACGTCGAGCCCCGCGCTCTGACCATCGATCCCGCTGCAGCGTCCGCCGCTCTCACCGACCGCACGCGTGCGCTGATTGCCGTGCACTATGGCGGACATCCGTGCGACATGGATGCCCTGATGGCGCTTGCGCGCCCGCGCGGCGTGCGAGTGCTCGAAGACGCCGCGCACGCTCTCTTCGCGCGCTATCGCGGCCGCGCCGCGGGATCGCTCGGTGACGCCGGCGCGTTGAGCTTCTACGTCACGAAGAACATCGTGACCGCGGAAGGCGGCATGCTCACCACGAACGATGACGCGCTCGCGGAGCGCGTGCGCATGCTGTCGTTGCACGGATTGTCCGCCGACGCGTGGAACCGCTACCGCGAGGGCGGATCGTGGGCGTACGACGTCGTCGAGATCGGGTACAAGTGCAACATGACGGACCTCGTGGCCGCGCTCGGCCTCGCGCAGCTGCGCAAGGCCGCGGTCTTTCAGGAGAAGCGGCGCGAGTACGCGCGACTGTACGACGACGCGTTGAGCGATGTGCCGGGCGTGACGCCGCTCGGACGCTACGAGTGGGCCGAGCACGCGGAGCACTTGTACGTGGTCGATGTGGATCCGTCCGTGGTGCGCGGCGGTCGTGCGGCGCTGTCCGCCGCGTTGGCGCAGCGCGGCATCGGGACCAGCGTGCACTTTCGCCCCGTGCATCTCACGCGTGCGTACCGCGAACGCTTCGGCACGCGCGAGGGAATGTGTCCCGTGGCGGAGCGCGCGGCGGAGCGCGTGTTGTCGCTGCCGCTCTATCCGCGCATGACGCGCGAGCAGGTGGAGATGGTGGGGGAGGCGGTGCGGGAGGTGGTGACGGGGTAGGTGTCGGCGCGCCGCGAGGCCGGCGCGCGGCTTGATCATTGTCGTAAATCAGCGCGGGGTTCGTCGATATGCGACAAATAGTCAGCTGTACCTGACGAGAGGCGACCAATGAAGAACCCTACGATCGCGAAACGGATACGCTGACGATCGCGCTGCGCGAGGAGCGGATCAATGAAAGCGATGAGGTCCGGCCCGGCGTGATCGCCGATTTTGGAGACGACAATGGCGTCGTGCGATTCGAGATACTCAGCGCGGCAAAGACGGTGAACGACCCCACGAGCGCGACCATCGCCGCATAGGCCGTCGCGCGCACAAGGAGAACCGTACGATGTTTCTCGAGAACGCACCGATCACCGATGCCGTCGCCGCGACCTACGATGCGTCGCGGCGCGACGACGGCTACGTCCCGAACTGGATGCGCCTGTGGGCGTGGCGACAGGACGTCGAGACCGCGTTCCGGCAACTCCGCTCGTTGATCACCACCACCACGTCGCTCTCGAGTCGCGAGTGCGCGGTCATCGTGTGCGCCACCGTGAGCGGCATGGGAGATTCGTATTGCTCGCTCGCGTGGGGCGAGAAGCTCGCGGGGGAGATCGATGCGGAAGCTGCTGCGTCCGTGCTGCGCGGCGGCGCGTCGGATGCGCTCACGCCGCGCGAACGCGCGCTTGCGGAGTGGGCGCGCAAGGCGACGCGTGCGCCGAATGAGACGAACCCTGCGGACGTGGAGACGCTCCGTCGAGCCGGACTCAGCGATCGGGAGATCTTCGAGGCGACGGTGCTCGCGGCGTTCCGCCTCGCGTTCTCGACGGTGAACGACGCGCTCGGGGCGGAGCCGGATGCGGAGTTGTTCGACGAGGCGCCGCAGGTGGTGCGCGACTCGGTGACGTACGGCCGGCCCGCTGCGCTGCGAAATGTCAGAGGTACTGCATAGGATGTGGCGATCATTGACAGATGTCGACAAGGATGAGAGGAGAACATGGCGTCAAGGATCGCAGGCATGGCGCGCAAGCAGCCAAGTGAGCTTATCCTGTCCAGAGAAACACATGTCGTGGGTCGCCCTCCCCGGAAGCGCCGCCTGGCCTTCGGTTGGTACGGCGGCAAGTTTGGCCACCTCGATTGGCTACTGCCGCTGCTGCCCGCTGCCCATCACTACTGTGAGCCATTCGGAGGTTCAGCGGCGGTTCTTATCAACAGATCCCCGTCACCCGTCGAGACACTCAACGACTTGGACGGTGAGATTACGAACTTCTTTCGGATGCTTCGGGAGCGGTCGGACGACCTTGTCAGGGTTCTTGCCTTGACTCCCTTTTCGAGGGAAGAGTTCTACGTCTCACTCGGGCAACAAGACGGTGTCTCAGAGATCGAACGCGCGCGGCGTTTCTTCGTGCGTGCCCGCCAAGTCCGAACGGGGTTGGCGCAGACAGCCTCTCTAGGCCGCTGGGCCAATTGCAAGAATACAAGCCGCTCAGGCATGTCCGGAGTCGTATCGCGATGGCTTGGCAGCGTGGAGCGGCTTCCAGAATTGGCGGAACGGCTGCTGCGTGTCCAGATTGAGAACCGTCCGGCAACGGAGGTAGTAGAGATCTACGATGACAAGAGCACGCTGTTCTATTGCGATCCTCCCTATGTCCACGCGACCAGAGGCGACCGACGGGCCTATGGGTTCGAGATGGACGATACGGCACACAGGGACCTGGCGAGGGTTCTGAAGCAGTGCAGAGGCAAAGTTGCAATATCTGGATACAGCGGCCCCCTCATGAACGATCTCTATGGGAAGTGGCGTCGTTTCGATGCGCCGGAGAAGAACTGTCATTCGATCAAGAGGCCCCGACAAGAGTCACTATGGATGAACTACTAGACGTGGCGCGGAGCATTCGTGGCGAAACCCCTTGACTATCAGGCCGCTCGTCATCTCCTTGAGCTACGATTCGACGCTGCGGAGGCGATGTTCTCCAGCGGGGAACGTGTTGACCTTCCCGAACGTATCCGCGGCGCGATAGACACGCTGTTCCGTTCCAACACGCAGGCGTTTCGCGAAGGCCTGGTCGGCTGCATCATCGCGCGCTTCCAGGATAGGACAATCAACATTCGCCTGCCGTACGCAAAGCACGGGGACACGGCATACAACGGACGTTCGCTCGACGAGAATGCAGTAAACCCATTTCTGGTTCGCAGGCGGGTTCCCTGTTCGAGCGCTCCATTTCTCAGTGCGTTGCGTCGCGGGATCAAGTTCGAGCAAGCCACCAGCATTGGTCTTCGAGACCAGGACGCCTGGCGAGACTTGCTTGCCGTGATAGGCTACCTAGAGGAAACGAGCGAGGACTCCACGATTCTCGCCGTTCTCGACGAAGTGCTGTGGAAGTTCGCTGAGCTACGAGAAGTGTCAGTTGTCCGAGTATCACGCCTTCAGCGCATAAGCCTGGATCAGTGGTCTTGGCTCCTCGATCGGCTGCTGGGATCAAGGAGTGGTGGCCGCTTTCCAGTCCTGATCACCACAGCACTCCTGCAGACGATCAGCGACGCGCACTCACTCGGCTGGTCCATAGATGTCGTGGGCATCAATGTTGCCGACGCGGCGGCCGGATCCCCTGGCGACATCACAGTCAGCAAAGATGGCAAGATCGTATTTGTTGTGGAAGTGACTGAGCGCGAAGTTGGTGGAACACGCGTGGAGTCAACCTTTCACACGAAGATTGCCCCCAGCGGTGTTCGAGACTACATCTTCATCGGTACGGGCGCTGATGCGACCGACGAGGCGCGGCGACGAACGCATCAGTTTTTTTCCCAAGGGCACGACATCAACTTCATTGATCTGGACGACTGGGCGCGCATGATCTTGGCTACGTTGGGACGCTCCGGCCGTGAATACTTCACCGAGAGAATGCTCGGCCTCCTCGAATCCGTGAACTCAACCAAGCCAATGAAGATCGCTTGGAACGACGCAATTGCCGCCATCGTGTCCTCAGTCACGCTACGGTAGCAGAGGACTACCCACTCCCACTGGTCGCGATCTCAGGGGACTCCGTCAGCGACGATCAATGCCTACTGCCCCTTCCACCGCGGTGGCCGCTTCTCGAGAAACGCCTTGAACCCTTCGATGTGATCCCCCGTCGGCACCACGTCGTCCAGATACACCTCGCCGACCTTCGCCATCGCATCGGCCCGTGGCCTCCCCCACGACTCCTGCAGCGGCTTCTTC
>CAZEPH010000131.1:0-7146 GCA_964514075.1 uncultured bacterium
GCGAGTTCGACCGGGACGTACTGCGGCGCGCGAATCTCCGTGTCGTAACCCGCGAGGCGGTAGCGCGTGAGCACGCTGTGCACGAGCGCGATGATTCGCGGGGACAGTCGCAGGCGTCCGAGCGTATCGTGCACCAGATCGTCGTCGTTCCACGGGTCGATGCCGACGAACACGGTGTGCCAACTCCCCGTCCAGCGGAAGCTCGCAACCGCGCCGGCCACTTCGTCGCTCAATTCGTGCAGGATTGCGTCGCGATAATCGGCTTCCGTCACCGCACGGAATTGCGTCGCCCGAAACGCGGCAGGCGCGGTGTGACGTGCATGTTCGATCGTCTCCGCGTCCTCGCCGCCCGTCGCAGCGAGCGGATTCCGCACGGCGACGATGCCGGCGCCGCCGCCGACGGGCGCGATGTGCGCGATCGCCTCGGCGCCGATGTTTCCGGCCGCGCCATTGCCGAAGCGATACGTCGCGTGGACCGACGTTACGCCAACGTCGAGCGCCGCGCCGTATTCGCCGTCGCCGAAGCGCAGGACCGCGCGGCCGTCGTCATCCACCTCCGCGACGAAATGCGGGTCGAACGAACTGCTGTCGAGCAAATCGGGCTCCGCCGTCCACAACTCGCCCGACGGTTGCAGGATCACCGCCACGGCTGGATGTGCGTCCGACGTGTCGCACGAGAGTGTGCGGCGCGGTGTCGTGAGCCGTCCACCTGCGTTCTCGTAGATCGGTGATTCGGGCATGCACTGTTGCGTGAGCGGCCGGTGATCGAGCCGCACGCGCGGTGCGCCGTTCGCCTGCGTGACGACCGCTGCGGCTTCCGTCGTGGTGAGTCCGTGATCCGCGAGCACCATGTTGCCGCGGACGATCGTGATGTTGCGCACCTCACCCAACTCCGGCGTGCGCACGGACAGACACGCAGGGAACGTGAGTGCGTCCTCGCGCGCCCACTCGACGCGCAGAAGCGGCAACGGTTGATCGCCCATCTGCCATAGCTGCAGCTCGTCGTTCACGAGCGCGTCGCTGTAGAGCGGATCGCTCGTTTGCTCCGGCGCGGCGGTGATGCGCACGACCTGCCGGTGTCGGGGGTCCGCGTCGCTCGCGGACGCGGTGTCCGGCCCGAGCACTTCTTCGATCAGGATGTCGTCGCCGAGCGCGAGCGACGGACGGCTCGCCTGCCCCGCGGCGTCGACCGCGTAGAGGTACATCTCCGTCGCGCCCGGCGCGAGGCAGCACTCCTCGTTGCCCCACGCGTGAATGCGGATCTCGTTGTTCACGGGATCGAGCCGCGCCTCGTGCGCGGTTTCGAACACGACGGCGGCGCGCAGCGCCGGATCGACCGCGGTCCGCAGCGCCGGATCGCCGTCGAGAGCGGCGGCGGTGAGGCGGGCGTCCTCCAGCACCACGCCCGGCTGCACCGCCGTTCCCTGTAGCGGGGCGCCGATCCGCGTCACGAGCTTCGTGTACATCGGAAGGTTCACGATCGCGTTCACTTCGACATGCACCCACGTCCACGCATTGCGTCCGTCGTGCATGCGGTAGTCGATCAGCCGCGTGTGACGGCGCGCGGAGATGCGCTCGCGCAACGTGTCGAGAAACGCTTCCGTCGCCACCGCGTCTTGGAAGTACGACAGGCGGTCGCCCCAGTACGCGAGCAGCTCCACGAGCGCGATGCCGAGATCCGCGGGGTTGCGTTCCGTGAACGACGGGTGCAACTGCGGGAGCAGATCGAGCAGCATCCGACGGAAGCTCCCGTAGTCCTTCGCGAGGTAATCCAGCGACGGTTCCACGAGCGACGGCGGCGGACACACGCGCCGCGTGCGGCAGTCCACATCCGATGGGCACGGCGCCATGAAGTTCACGTGCGTCGTGCGCAGAATCGGATCGAGGAGCGGTGCGTCGATCGTCAGGCGATAGAGCGAGTAGTCCCCGGCGTGCGTGCACTGCACGTCCAGGTGCCCATCGCTCGCCCGCGTCACGTTGGCGGCGCGAATTCCGACGCGACGCACGCCGCCCGCGATTGAGATGAGAGCCGGGTTCGCGGACAGGCCGTACGCGTCGGCCGTATCCGCGGGGTTCGCGGGGTCCGCGGGTGGAACGGGCCTCAGGAAGAACACGTGCAGAAGCGCATGATCCGCCGGATCCACGACGATGTAGTCGATCCCGTTCAGCGTCCCGTGCGCGAGCAGGTCGGCGCGCCGCTGCTGATCGTCCTCGCAGACCGGAAGCGTGGTGTCGTCGAGTGCCATGGCTACGTTCCCACCTGCGTGAATGTCTCGTCGCGCCGTTCGTTATCGAGGCGGCGCACGTACACAATGCGCACGACGAGCGTGGCGTCCTCGGCCGCGACTTCCACGGTCTCCACCTGAATTTCGCGCTCGAGCCATTTCTGGAGCGCCGCCTTCACCAACACCTGCGTGGCCGCCGCGAGCACCGTGCTGTTCGGGCGAAAGACCATTTGCTTGAGACCGCACCCGAAATCCGGGCGATTCACACGTTCGCCCGGATTCGTGAACAGCACCTGCTCGATCATGTCGCGCACGTGAGCATCGGCGGTCGTCGTCGCGGCGCGTCCACGGCCGTCGATGTGAAACGGGTAGTCGATCGGGATGTCGGTCATGTGCGCGCCCGCCAGTTAGGGTGGATCCGGATCCGTCCGCAGATCGATCCAGTTCGACGACACCGAATTATCTGCGCGACGAATGCGAAACGCGGATTGGTTCGCTTTCATGTGCCGCACGATGCCCTGCGCGATCGCGAGAAACAGGATGCGCCGGTCGCGCGTCTCGCGATCGTTGTTGTTCGTGTCGATGGGCTCGCGCCCCTCGGCCACGAGGATGTCGTTGAGCGCTTCTTCCATTTCGAGCGCCAGGCTGTTCACGTACTCCGACGGGTTGTTCGATCCCCCGAGTCCGCCCATCGCGCCGGCTTTCAGTTTGCTCGCCATCGCGCGCTACTCCGTCATCGCCTTGGTGGAGAGCATGGACGGTGACGGCGGCGTGAACGGCGCCACCGGCGGCGCCGGCGTCACCGGAATCACGCCGGCCGCGAGCTCCCCCGGGTGCATGTGGGCGTTGAACAACGTCACGAGCTGATTCAGGTACGTGAGCAACTCGTCGCCGTGCACGTGCGGGTGCTGTGCGGACGCGCCGTGCTGAATGAGCGGCGCCTCCACGACCACCTTCGTCGCGCTCTGCACGAGGATCGTCCCTTCACTCACCTTGATCGTGACGATGTTCTGCCCCTGCGCATCCGCCAGCGAGATCGTGTTGGCCGTGTCGTTGAGCGACACGATCAGCCCGTTCTCCGTGCGCACGATCTTGTTCGTGTAGGTCACCTGCGCGCCCGTGTGATCGAGCGGAACCGTGTTTGCGCCCCACCACGCACCGGTCCAAATGGGGCGCGAGACGTCACCCGCTTCGAACTCGATCCACACGCCCGCACCCGTGTCGGGAATCATGAACGATCCGCAGCCGTCGCCCGTGAACGGCGCGGAGGGCATCGCCCATGACGTCGGCGTGTCGCCGAGAACCTCGGGCACGTTCGCGGTGATGCGCCCCATGTTCTCCGGATCGACGTTCTGCGCGACGGTGCCGCGGTACTTCCCGTAGAAGCGATCCGTGAGGCGATCCAGCACCTGGATCACATCGGCGTCACTGGACATGTCGCGTCTCCCGTCGGGTGCATGGTCAAAAATCCACGAAGAGCTCGCTGCCGGTGAGCCCCACCGCGTTGCGCCGCGCATCGAAGCGCTGCGTGTATCCGCTCTCGTCGATCGTGTGCGTCACGTGCGTCACGTAGTACGAGCCGCTCAGATCCGTTCCCGCACCGCGGATGTTCACGAGTTGCCCGGGCCGGAGCACGCCCACGTCGTCGCCCACCAGTCCCTCCGCGCGTACGGCCCACGCCGCGCGGTCCACGACGGATTGCGCAAGCGTTTGCAGATCGCCGGACTTCATGAGACCGGTGTCGGTGAGCAGCACGGCAGGCTGCGTACTGAGTTGCGAGAGCGTGTCGCGCGAGCCGAGGCGTTGTTGCGCGACGGCGGACGCGGTGGCGCTCTGCGCGGACACATCGCGCGCGTCGATGCCGAACGCTCGCGCGGTCGTCGGGCGCAGCATGCGGTGCACGACGCGGAACTCCGACACGTTGGTCTGATCCGCCATGTTCACGTTGAGCACGGCCTGCGGCATCGCGAGCATGTCTGGTGCGCGGAAGTACGCAGCGTCCAGGCCGGACGCGCTCTCGGGTTGCACGTAGCAGTCGAAGCCGTTGCGCCGCGCGAGCCGCTGCAGAAAGCGCATGTCCGTGCCGCGCTGCATCACCGTGCCCTCCGGCTCCGTGATGACCGGCGACGTCGTGTCGACCATGGGAATCAGCTGGTGCTGTCCGAAGATGAGAGCAGCGATGGTGCTGTCGGACATGTTGGGCCACGCTGCGACCTTCTCTTCGAGATTCATGAGCACGGTGGCGTCCATCGCAGTGACTTCCAGCGTCGAGCCGTCCGGCTCGTCGGAGTACGCGACGGCGTGTCCCGTGACGTAGGCGTTGATGATCGTCTCGGGCAGCCCCGTATCGACCTGGACGCGCAGTTGCAGCGGCGTGAGCGGCGCGAACGTGTCGTCGGTGAGAATGCTCCAGTCGCCCGTATCCGTCGCCGCGATGCTGAACGTGAGACGTAGAACGCTCGCCATCTCGATGGACGCATCCACTTCGATGCGCTGCAGGGCGCCGACCACCTCGCTCGGCGCCGGCGTGAGATTCACGAGCAGCGTGTAAATGACCTGCGGCATGCGCTACCTCGTTCCCAGCGGAATCGCGAGCCGCGTGCCGGGTTTCGCGACGAGATCGTCGGGAAGAAGCGCGCTGTTCGCATCGCAGATGCGCCAGAACAACTCCGGATCGCCGAGATACGTGAAGGCCAGCTTATCGAGACGATCGCCACGCACGACGGTGTGCGCGGCGATTCCCGCCGTCGGCGGAATCACGCGCAGCGTCACGTACGTGATCTCCCGTCCGTCGGTCGCCGTGTACACGGCCGTTGGGATCGCGGCGTAGCGGCTTGTCTTGGCGAACATGTGCGCGAGCCTCCGTTAGAACGACAGTTCCGCGGTGACGGTGCTGACCGAATTCACGATGTTCAACTTGGCGAGAACCTCCTTCGCAATGAGCTGCACCAGCGCCAGCGTGTCGAACGGTGCGCCCGCCACCGACAGCTCGCGCTGCGTGAGTGTGGACATGCCGAGCGTGACCTTCGCGCGAATCGGGTTGAGCAGCGTGTCGAATGCCTGCTCCGTGATGCCGACTTGCGTCACGCGCACGGGCACGACGCGCAGCGGTCCCCACACGAGAATCACGAGCGGCGTGTTCATCGGACTCACCATCGCGGAGCCGAGTTCGGCGAGGACCTTGCCGAAGATCACTTGCGCGGACGGCGGATACAGGAGCAGCTCCAATGCCGCGAGCGTCGGGTGCAGACCCGTTGCGCGCGCGAGCGCGTTGTTGTCCGCTAGTTGATCCGCCGCGTCCAACTCGACCTCCACGTTGAACGATTCGGTCGGCGGATAGAGCACGCGCCGCGTATCCCCGGAGGTGTTTTGCGCACGCGTCGTCTGCGTGTGCGGCGTGAAGCTGCGGCTCATCGCGTCCGGGTTGTACTGGAACACGATCACATTCGTCGGTACGGGCACCTTCGTCTCGAACACGACGAGCGCCCCTTTCATGATCGCCGGGCTGCGCGGGAACTCAGACGCCATCGTTCGCCTCCTCGCTCTCGCCCGCCGGCGACTGCTGCACCGCGTGCACGAGTTCGTGCGCGATCAAACGCTTCCCCGACGCGGTGTTCGGTGCGAACTGTCCCGCGCCGAACACGACGTCGCTCCCGTACGTGTACGCGAGCGCGCCGTAGTTGTGCGCGCTCGCCGACGCGTCGTCGCCCGTGTGGACGCGCACGTGCGAGAGATCCGCGCCGAGGCGCGGCTCGAAGAACGCGCGCGTCTCGGCGTCGAGCGCGCGGCCCGTGCCGAGCGACGGAGCGTCGTGCGTCTGGGGTGCGGCCGCGGCCGTGCGTGCGACCTCGTCGTTCACGCGCGCCGCGCACGGCCCGCACGATCCACCGCATCCGCATGCTCGCTGCACGACGGGCTCCGGCATGCGCAGGACGTCGTCGGCCACGCGATCCGCTTCGCGCTCGAGCGCATCGCCCGGCTCGCTCACCGCCACTTGTCGCAAGAGCGCGCGGTTCGCCGACAGCGCAACGCGCGCCGGCGCGCGTTCGGGCGCGCGAGGAGTGCTTCGCGTAACCACTGCAGTCGCCCTCGGCGTGCGGTGCGTTCTCATGGCGTGCTCGCGTACTTGTGGAGATCGATCTTCGTGACGTCGTACACCGCGCCGGAGCCGATCGCCATGTCTTGGTAGAAGAGCCGGTCGATGTAGAAGTCTGGGCCGAAGCGCCGCCCGCCGCAGTCGAAGTACTGAAAGCACGTCGACAAACAGCTGCTCACGCCACGAACGTGACACAGGCTCACGCCCTGCAGTCCGGTTGCATGGATGTCCCAGAAGCTGTTGCGCGTGGCGGGAAGCTGCGCCATGCCGAGGAAGTCCGATCCATCGCCGACCGTGAACGTGCTCCCCGCTGCGCCGCCTTCGCCCTCCGCGTTGGAACATGCGCCGGCGAACCCGCAACGATCCGTCGCCGTTTCGATGTTCTCGTGGATGTTCGTTCCGGCCCAATCGCGTCCTGAGGGATCCGTCACTTCCATCCGCGCGAAGCCGCCCCAGCCCGTCCACCAGCCTTGGTCCGCATCGGAGTCGCTCAACTCCACGGTGCCCACCTCGCGCACGGCGATGTTCGCGGGACACGTGGGACGCGAGGTGCCTCCTCCCCCACCCGGCGCGCGTGCTTCCTCGGCGCGCGGCCGCGGTGTGGCCGGCGGCGCCGCGCGCGGCGGAGGAGAGGGCGTCGTTGTGGGTGCATCGCCGTCGCCGTTCACGCGAATGCGATCGCTCTCGTCCCGCGTCACCGCGGGCTTGCCGTTGACGGTGCGACACGCGCCGTTCAGCGCGCGCGCACCGCGGCGGTTCGCGCCCGGCGCCGTGGACGCAACCGGCGATTCGTGCGATGTCGTCGACGACACGTTTCCGTGCACA
>CAZEPH010000132.1:0-7145 GCA_964514075.1 uncultured bacterium
CGGATGGGACGAACGACGCGTCCGCGCGCTTGCGCCGCGTGCTCACGAACGATCCCGCGATGGGCGTCGCGCGGCACGCCGACGCCGGATACGACGAGGCGCTCACGTGCGCGCGCGAGACGGCTCTCGACATCCCGATGCTGCGCGCGGAGCGCACGTGAGCGCCTGCGGCGACCTGGTCGCCGATCTCCTGATCGTGCACGCGAGCGAGTTGCTCACGCTCGACGATGGCAAGCGGACACCCCGAACCGGTGCACGTCTGCGCGATCTCGGCATTATCGAGGACGGCGCCATCGCGTGCGCGAACGGCGAAGTCATCCTGACCGGACGCACCGACGACGTGACGCGCGCGGTGCGTCTCGCACGCGACGCCACGCTCATCAACGCCGAGGGGCGCGTCGTCCTGCCGGGATTCGTCGATGCGCACACACATTTCGCATTCTGCGGCGGCCGCGAGGTGGAGTACGAGCGCCGGTTGCAGGGCGCCACGTACGAGCAGATCGCGCGCGAAGGCGGCGGCATCCACTCTACCGTGCGCGCGGTGCGCGAGGCAGGCGAGAGCGATCTCGCCGCCGCCACACGCACGCACCTCGACGCCATGCTCCGTGCGGGGACCACGACCGCGGAGGGCAAGTCCGGCTACGGCTTGTATCTTGAACACGAGATGCGTCTGCTGCAAGTGATGGAGGACGTGGCGCGGACCCACCCGGTGACGGTCGTGCGGACGTTCCTCGCACACGACATTCCTCCCGACGATCGCGCCCCGCAGAAACGTCGCGCGTACGTGCAGATGATTGCGGACGCCATTCTCCCGGCGGTGCGCGATACGCGCCTCGCGCAGTTCGCCGACGTGTTCTGCGATCGCGGCGCGTTCACGATCGCGGAGTCGCGGGCGATCCTCCGCGCAGCGCGAACGCTCGGATTCGAGCTCAAGCTGCACGCCGACGAACTGGCGAACACCGGAGCGGCGCGGCTGGCAGCGGAGGTTGGTGCGCTCAGCGCGGATCATCTCTGTCAGGTCACCCCGGCGGGCATTGCGGCGCTGCGGGAGAAGAAGGTGATGCCGGTCCTGCTGCCCGGCACGTCCCTCGGCGTCGGCTTGCGACCCGCGCCTGCGCGCCAGATGGTGGAGGCGGGACTCGCCGTGTGCGTCGCCACCGACTACAACCCCGGAACCAATCCGTGCGAATCGGTCCCGATGGCGATCGCGCTGGCCTGCACGATCTACAAGCTGACCCCCGCGGAGGCCATCGTCGGCGCCACGTACAATGCCGCGCATGCGATCGGCCTCGGCGGCGTGGTCGGGACGCTGGCCACCGGCGCGGCCGCGGACATGGTGATCCTCGACATGGAGTCGTACCGACACTTGCCGTATCACTACGGCGTCTCGCACGTGTACTCGGTGATCAAGAGCGGAACGGTTGTGGTGCAGTAGACACTTCGGAGGAGCGACTCACGATGCGTACCCCCTGCGCGGCTGTTGGTCTCGGTGTGGTTCTCGTTCTGGGTTCCGTCGGGTGCAATCACACGCCTCCCACGAGCAGCGAGTGCGTCGTGCTGCAACAGAGCGGCGCCGCCGCTCTGCGCGACTCGGTACTCGTGTGGCTCGCGTGCGTGAAGGATACGTACGTCTCATGCGGCAACACCGCGCCGTCGTGTCCTGAGGGCGATCTCAACTTCGGCACCTCCGGGCAACTCGTCACCGCGGAGGGTCTCCTCACGCACAAGCGGACGTACGTGCAGTTCACGAATCTCTGTTTGCCCGCGGGCACGGAGTTGCGGGAGGCGTACCTGGAGCTCTATCACAGCGGCCGGAACGAGGACGGACAGACCGACGACGTGGACATACCGGTGCAGCGCATGTCGTACGCGTGGAGCCCGTCGACGCTCACGTGGAACAACGCGCCCGATCGCAACGACACGAAGTCGTCGATCACCGCGCTCGATCTCAAGAGCCAAGCGTGGTCCGGGTCGGGGAACATCGCGAGCGAGGTGAGCGACATGTTTGCGAACCCGGACGATGACCACGGCTTCATCGTGCACGCCGTGGGGCCGCTCGGACCGCCCACGCTGGAGAAGGGCTACTACTCGAACAACGACATTCGCCGAAAGAGCAACGACCTCGGCCTCGCGCCGCGTTTGTTGTTGAAGATCGTTCTTCCTGCGGGGACGACGACAGACGACATCCTGGCGCGTCCGATGCCGTCGGACAACGACCTCACCGGACTCGCCCGGCCGGTGCTGCTCGTGCGGTATGCGGGCGGGACGTTGTTCCCGGTGACCTGGGGGGCGAGCAAGCCGTAGCGCGCCGGCGTCTGCGCCAGACACGAGTGTCGTGCATCGGCGCAGCGAGTTGCGATCCACAATCGCGCTCCGCTACACTGCGTCGTCTACCCGATCAACGCCGCGCGAGCCGCACTGACTCGGCGGCGTTGCGTTTCCGAGAGGAGTGACCGAACTCATGCCCCGCCTCGTCGAATGCGTTCCGAACTTCAGCGAAGGGCGCGATCGCGCGAAGATGGACGCGATCGTGGCGCGCATCGCGTCTGCGAGCGGCGTGCGCGTGCTCGACATGGAAATGGACGCGGGGCACAACCGAGCGGTCGTAACGCTCGCGGGAACGCCGGAAGCGTGCGCGGAAGCAGCGTTCAACGGCGTTGCCGCCGCGCGCGACACGATCGACCTGAACACACACACGGGTGAGCACCCGCGCATGGGCGCGTGCGACGTGCTTCCGTTCATTCCGGTGAGCGGCGTCACGATGGACGATTGCGTCGCGCTTGCGAAGCAGGTGGGCTGGCGCATCGGTGACGAGCTCGGCATCCCTGTGTTCCTCTACGAAGCCGCTGCGTCACGGCCGGACCGCACGAATCTCGCCGACGTCCGCAAGGGACAATTCGAGGGCTTGCGCACCGCCATCGGCGCCGACCCCGCGCGGGATCCGGACTTCGGCCCGCGCGCGATCCACCCAACGGCGGGCGCGATCGCGGTCGGCGCGCGCGACTTCCTCGTGGCGTACAACGTGTATCTCAACACCAAGGACGTGCAAATCGCGAAGAAGATCGCGAACGCGATCCGCTTTCAAACAGGCGGGCTCCGTTACGTGAAAGCCCTCGGGTTTGAGATACACGAGCGCGGGCAAGTGCAAGTGAGCATGAACCTCGTGAACACGAAGGGCTCGCCGATTCACCGCGTGATGGCGATGATCCGCTTCGAAGCGGAACGCTACGGGGTACAACTCGTGGGCAGCGAGGTCGTCGGCTTGATCCCGATGGATGCGATGATCGACGTCGCCGAGCACCACATGGGTCTCGAGAACTTCACCCGTGATCAAATCCTCGAGAGGCGGTTGTGGGGCGAGTCGATCGGGACGGACGTTCCGCTGAACGACTACCTTGACGAAGTCGCAGGACCGTCCACCGCGCCGGGCGGCGGCAGCGTGAGCGCCTTGATCGGTGCGCTCGGCGCCGCGCTGGCGGGAATGGTCGGCACGCTGACGTCCACGCGCAAGAAGTACGCGGACGTGCAGAGCGACATGATCGCGCTGAAGGACGGTGCGGCGGCGCACCGCAGCGCGCTCGCGCGACTCGTCGAAGAGGACACGCGTGCGTTCCGGGCGCTCGTGTCCGCGGGCAAGATGCCGGCGGGCACGCCGGACCTGGATGCCGCCAAGGCCGCCGCACACGTGCGCGCCACCGTCACCGCCACGGAGGTACCGCTCACGGTCATGGATCACGCCGTGGGTGTCGCCAAGCTCGCACGCCTCGCGTTCGACAAAGGACTCGCCGGGGCGGCGAGCGATGCGGGTGTTGCCGCGCTCTCCGCGGACGCCGCGTTTCGCGGCGCGCGCCTGAACGTTCTCACGAATCTCGAAGGACTCGACGATGCGTCGGCGAAGGCGCCGCTCGTCGAGCGACTGCGTGCGCTGGAGAGCGCGCATGCCGGCGTGTTGCCGGCGCTGTTGCGTGACGTCGATCGGCGCTTCACACCACAGAACCAATGAGAGGAGAGGGAGTGGATTTCGTCGACTTGCACATGCACACGACGCACTCGGATGGGTCGCTCACGCCGCCGGAATTGGCGGAGAGAATCGCGGAATCGGGCGTGCGAGCGGTGGCGCTCACGGATCACGATACGCTGGGCGGCGTGAGCGCGCTGCGCGAGGCGCTCGCCGCGAACGGCGTCACGGTCGTCCCGGGCTGCGAGCTCTCGGCGACGGACGGGAATGCGGACATCCATATCCTCGGCTACTGCGTGAGCGAGAACGACGCCTCGTTCGAGAAGGAACTCGAGCGCTTCGTGTACGGTCGCACCGAGCGCGCGAAGGTGATGGTCGACAAGCTGCGCGCACATGGCGTGCCGATCACGTTCGAGATGGTGCAGGAGATCGCAGGGGACTCCGCGGTCGGCCGCCCGCACGTGGCGGACGCGATCCTCCAACTGGGCATCGTGCAGGATCGCGAGGAGATCTTCCAGAAGTGGATCGGCGCCACCGGTCCGTGCTACGTGCCGAAGACGACGCTGCAGGCGGCGGAGGCCATTCAGATGATCCACGACGTCGGCGGCGTGGCGGTGCTCGCGCACCCGGCGACGCTCAAGCACGACGAGTTGATCCCCGGCATGATCGCCGCGGGATTGGACGGGCTCGAGGTGATGCACCCGCGCCAGGACGACGACGCGCGCCGCCGCTACCACGCACTCGCGAAGAAGAACGGGCTCCTCGTGAGCGGCGGATCGGACTTTCACGGTAAGCGCACGCCGACGTACTCGATCGGCATGCTGGACGTGCCATACGAGTTGCTTGACGCGATTCAGACGGCCGCTGCGGGCGGAGGACGACGCACGGTTGCTCTCGCTCTGTGACACATGACGCGGGACGCGTCTCGCCGGTCGAGCGCGTTGCGCTAGGCGGCGTGCTCGCCGCGCTCGCCGCCGCCGCGGGCTTTGCGCTCGTGGGCGTTCCGAACGTGGAATTGGTGACGCTCGTGGTGTTCGTGTCGGGGTACACCTACGGCCGCTCCTTGGGGGCGGCCGTCGGCGTTGTGGGCGAGGGCATCTTCAGCGTGGCGAATCCTCTCGGCGCCGCTCCGCCGCAGGTGTTGCTGGGCCAAGTGGCGGGGATGGCTCTCGCGGGTGTGTTCGGCGGCGTGGCATCGCGGCTCCCGCATCCCAGATCGCGGGCCTTGCGCGCGGTCGCTTTCGGCTGCTGGGGGCTTGCGGCGACCCTGGCCTATCACGTGACCACCGATCTCGCCAGCGTGGCCGTCATTCGCGTGACCCCGGCGTATCTGCTCGCCGGCATTCCGTTCTACGTCGTCCACGTGACAAGCAACACGGCGCTCTTCGCACTGTGCGTGCCGGCGGTCGTGGACCGCATCTCTGCCCGATTCGGCCGTGCGGGCTGACGCGAACGCAGTTCGCATGACGGCGGGCCCCGGCGGGCGGGCTGCCTGGAGCGCAACGTGAGGAAGGCGACGTAGTCTGCTGCCGGCAAGGATGTTGCAACGGTCGCGTGACGGGCGGATGAGGGGAGGGAAGTATGACGGACGCTGAGCGCCGTATCGTGTTGACTGTGTCCTGCGTGTTGGCTCTCGGTGCGGGGGTGAAGGCGTTTCGCGGAGACGGCGTTCCGGCGGCCGCGCCCGCACCCCGGAGCGCCGCCGCCGGCGAACGCGCCCGGGATAGCACCGTGCACCGCACACCGTCACCACCCGCTCCCCAGGGGACGGTCGACATCAATGCCGCCGATGCCGCCGCGCTCATGACACTCCCGGGCATCGGGCCGGCCAAGGCAAAGGCCATCATTGAGGAGCGCGCTCGGCGCCGCTTTCGCGCAGTGTCCGACTTGCTGCGCGTCAAGGGCATCGGACCCGCGACGCTGCGCCGCTTGCGACCGCTCGTGCGCATCGGGCAGAACGCAACTCCCGGATCGCCTGCCACTCTTCCGCGCGCCCCCGCCCGCCGATAACTCAGGCAGGTTCGCTGTCCCCGACGCCCGTTCCTTCCTCGGCGCCGGGGTCTTGCGCGTGCATTGCGTGAGCGAACCGCGCTTGGGAACGCGGAGGCCGCTTGCAAGACACCCTCGGAACACGACTCGTCGAGGCCGGCGTCATCACGACGGAACAACTCCGCCAAGCGTTGCGCGTGCAGCGCGAGCAGGGCGGCTCGTTGGGTCAGGTTCTGCTGCGTCTCCGTCTCGCTCCGGAAGACGCGCTGCTCGACGCTGCCGCACACGTGTACAACGTGCGCGTCGTGGATCTCGTGTCCTATCCCATCGAAGACGACTCCGTCTCGCTCATTTCGCATGAAATCGCATCGAAGCATCTGGCGCTTCCGGTGTCGCGCAATGGTCGCCGGCTCACGGTCGCCATGACCACGCCTACGAATGTGCACGCGATCCAGGACATCACCTTCATCACGGGCTACGAAGTGGAGCCGGTCCTCGCCCACGAATCCGCGCTCCGCGAAGCGATCGATCGCGTGTATCACGCGACTATGGCACAGCCGGAAGTGCTCGAGGAGTTGCCCGATGACATCGAGATCGAAGGCGTCGAGCCTCTGCAGGAGGACGTCGACGTCGCCGATGCCTCTGAAGCGAACGAAGCGCCGATCGTCAAGCTCGTGAACCAACTCGTCGTCGCCGCGGTGAAGCGCGGTGCGAGCGACATCCACCTGGAGCCCTACGAGCGCCGCTTCCGTGTGCGCTTCCGTGTCGACGGGCAGCTGCACGAGATCATGACGCCGCCCTCCAAGTTGCGCGGAGCGATCATCTCGCGTTTGAAGATCATGGCAGATCTGGATATCGCGGAACGGCGCGTGCCGCAGGACGGGCGTATCAAGATCAAGGTGGACCGCAAGATCATCGACCTGCGTGTTTCCACGCTCCCGACGGTGTACGGGGAGAAGCTGGTGATGCGTATCCTGGACCGGAGCAACCTGACCGTGGACTTGACGCGCGCCGGTTTTCAGCCGGACGCGCTGAACATGTTCCTGCGCGGCATCGAGGCGCCGTACGGCATGGTCCTCGTCACGGGACCGACCGGAAGCGGCAAGACCACAACGCTCTACAGCGCGCTCTCGCACTTGAACAAGGTCGATACCAACATCATGACCGCGGAAGACCCGGTCGAGTACAACATCGACGG
>CAZEPH010000133.1:0-7143 GCA_964514075.1 uncultured bacterium
GCGCATCGGCGTCGTTGGCGCGGGTGTGGCCGGCTTGGCCACGGCGTACGCTCTGCGCCGCCGTGCGCCGCACGCGGAGGTTGTCGTGTGGGAAGCCAGCGCGCGCGCGGGCGGACGCATCGGCACGACACGCGAGGCGGGCTACACCGTCGAGTGGGCGGCGAACGCGCTTCTTCCGAGCGCGACGCACGCGCGCACGTTGGTCTCGCACCTCGGACTCGACGGCGACGTCATCCCCGCGGACGAGCGTGCTTCACGACGCTACATTTATCTGCGCGACGCGTTGCACGCGTTTCCGAGGGATCCCGCGTCGCTCTTTCGGTGCACGGCGCTGTCGCCGCTCGCGCGCGTGCGCGTGGCGCTCGAACCGCTCTTCGCGCGGCGCTGCGCACGTGAGGAGACGATTCACGCATACGCCGCGCGTCACATCGGCGACGAAGCCGCGCGCGTGTTGCTCGGCGCCGCGGTGCGCGGGATCTTCGCGGGCGACAGCACGCGTTTGTCACTCGACGCAGCGTTCCCGCTCATGCGCACGTTGGAGCGCGAGCATCGCTCGCTGATCGTTGCGCAGGCGCGTCTCGCGCGCACGCGTGGGCGCGGCAGCATGTGGAGTCTGCGCGGGGGATTCGCGTCGCTCATCGACGCTCTGCGCGACGCACTCGGCGATGCACTGCAGCTTGGCGCCGCTGCGACCGCTCTCGCACCGAGTGACGGCGGCGTGCGCGTCACGCTCGCGAACAACCAGTGCGCAGACGTGGACCGCGTCGTGATCGCCGCGCCTGCGGACGCGGCTGCGTGCCTCCTCGCCCCGCACGACGCGAGCGCCGCGGACGCATTGCGCGCCGTCGAGCGCGCAAGCATCGCGGTTGTTGCATTGAGTGCGCCCGCACGCGCGTTCACGCGGCCAATGGACGGCTACGGATTCCTCACCGCGCCGGGCGAGTCGCTCCCCGTGCTCGGTGTGCTCGCGGACTCCGTCGTGTTTCCCGATCGCGCGCCGTCCGGTTCAACGCTGCTGCGCGTGATGATCGGCGGCTCGCCCGATCCCGCGCATGTGCACCTGTCCGACGATGCCCTGTGCGCGCGCGCCGTCGACGTCGTGCGCACCGTTCTGGGTTTGCAGGGCGAACCCGAGCGCGTGTGGCTCTTTCGCCACGCGGAGGCCATTCCGCAGTACACGCTCGGTCATGCGGCGCGCGTCGCGGAGTTGCGTGCGCGTCTGCACCCGCGTGTGCATCTGGCGGGCAACGCATATGACGGCGTGTCGGTGGGATCGATCATCGAGGCGGCGGAGCGCGTGGCGGAGGCGGTCGTTGTGCAATAGATCGTCGCAGATCAGATGGAAGCGGACTCGTTGCGCCCCAGGCGAAGTGCACTCGAACGAAGTAACCCGTCTCCAGCTGGTGCCGCCACCATCTCGGAGTAGCCGCAGCATACCGGCCGACGCCATCACGGCGGTTGTGAAGCAGGCCGGCCGCGTGCGATGATGAGTACGTAGCTGGCTCTCTCATGCAGCAGGCGCGGGGATCGCCCACACGGGCGATCCCCGTTTGCTTGAGGACCGATCCTACGTTGCGCCTACGGAAGCAGGCAGACGCGACGCCGGGCCACCGCCTCCCCCACCCGTATCTCCGCGTGGTACACACCGGCAGGCAGCAGTCCCGCGTCGAGCGCGAAACGGTTGTCGCCCGCATGCGCGGCGAACGGCGAGAACGCGAACCGCTCGCGGCCGTGCACGTCGAACAACCGCACGCTCACGTCGGAAGGACGGGGAAGGTGAATGGTGAGGGTGAAGCGCGCGTCCCGCGCAACGCTCGGGGACAAAGACGCGGCGAACGACGGCGTCGGAAACTCGTCGCTCTCCGGGACGCCGACGATGTTGCAGCCTCCCGCCTGGCAGAATCGCACGACGCTCAAGAGGTCGCGCAGAGAATCCACGAGCGCGGCGGAACTGGTCGACACGATGTTTGTCAATTCATTCGGGTCAGCGGCGAGGTCGTAGAGTTCCTCCTCGAGAGTCGAGTAGTGCACGAAGAGATGATCCGTCGTGCGCAACGCGCCGTACGAGGGCGCTTGGAAGTTCGATCCGTCCTCTGAGGTCGACAGGGAATCGTATGTATATTCCACGCCGAGTCCTGTGCGCCAGCGCTCCTCCGCCAGCGGCGCCTCGGTGAGAAGGGGTGCCAGCGACAGGCCCTCGACGAACGACGGAACGACGGCGCCGCCCAACTCCGCGAACGTCGGAGCGAGATCGATGTTCGACACAAGATGCGAGCGCTGCGCGCCGGCCGGCACACCGGGACCGCGCACGATGAGCGGGACGCGAATGTCCTCGTCGTACGGCGTCGTCTTGCCTTTGTCGAGACGATGCTGCCCGATGTGAAACCCGTTGTCCGACGTGAAGAACACATACGTTTCGCCGATCACACTCGTTTGCGTGAGTACGTTGACGAGCGAATCCACCAATTCGTCGACGGCTTGCAGTGACCGCACGCGGTTGCGATACAACGTATCGAGCGGCGCGATCGCCGCGGAGTCCAGAAGCGCGCGCGTTCTCACGTACGACGGTTTGTCGCTCACGTCCGTCTCGTTGAAAGACGCGCCGCGCGGGGCGACGCTTTCGCTGAACAGGCCCGCGTGACGCGGCGCGGGGGTGGCCGGCGAGTGCGGCGCGAACGGTGCGACGTACAGGAAGAACGGCCCAGTCCCCGCGGTGCGCCGAACGAAGTCGAGAGCGTGGTCGCGCAGGACATCTGTTTCGTAGTCCGTGGGCGCGGTGCCGTGGTGAACGACGACGCCGTTGGCGACGATCGGGTAGGTGAAGTAGTGCTTACTCGTCGTGGCACACCACTCATCCCATCCGGGATGTGCGTAGGTCGAGTCCTCGAGGTCGTATCCGCTCAGGTACTTCCCGATCATCGCGGTGCGATAGCCCGCGGCGTGCAACCACGTCGCGACCGTGGACGTGTCGTCGCCGGTGCGCACGAACTTGCCGAAGCCGCCGAGCGGCTCGCTGCTCGACTTCACTTGTGTGCTGTGCGGATACTGGCCGCGCAATGTCGATGCGCGTGACGGGCAGCACACAGAGGCGTCGACGAACGAACGAGAGAACGTGATGCCCTGCGCGGCGAGCAGCGCGTTCACACGCGGCATGTACGCCACGCCATCCAGGTCGAGGTCGTCCGTCATGACGATCACGATGTTCGGTTGGGTGCTCGCGGGGCGGGGCGTCCACTGCCGCATGTCGCCCGCGGGCGATGCGGCGCACGGAGCGGCCGCAGCAAGAGCTGCAAGAGAGAGAAGGAAGCGGTGCATGAGATGTCGAATCCAGGGTGTCGGGGCCGGGAATGCGACTTAAGTCTAGCACAGCCGTAACGAGCCCTTCCATGGGAGGGGTCGGCCTATTGCTTTGCGAATCGCTTGTCGCTCAAACACTCGTCCAGGAGACGCGTCATCGTCTGCGTCACCTGATCCTGCTTCATGAGATACCACGGAAAGCCTGCGTACACGGTCACGTAGTGCCACGTCTCGTCGTCGCTCACAGCTGCGCGCCGGAAGATCTGCACGTTGGTGAGGCCGTGCATGTCCGAACCCCGTGCGCCGCCGAATCCCGCCGCTGACACAAATGCATAGAGCGAGTCCATAGTATCGCCCGGTTGGAGTCCCGGCGTGCGACCGGTGGCGAGCGCTTCGGTGTTCACCCATCCGGTGGACGCGAAACGAAACCAGCGATCGGTATCGAAGTCGAGCGCGGGATATCCGCGGGACGACGCCCACGCCGTGGGACGCGCACTCTTGAGTCCGTTCGTGCTCGCACGCTGATACGTGAATTGCACGAGATCCGGCAGTCCCCAGTAGTCGTACGCGAAGTTGCGCACCCCGGGCCCGAGTCCTTGTGCGCGGCCGATCGACGTGACACCTGGAGGAATGTTCAACACGGTGCTGCGCGCGCCCGCAAAACCGGACACGATGAAGCGCCCGCCCGCTTCGAGGTAAAACGCGAGGGGATTTGCCATGGCCGGCGCGCGCGTCGGGCTCACCGCACACAGACCATAGAGCGTACAGAACTGCGGCGGCGCGCCGGCGTCCCACACGATCGTGCGATAGCGCGTGAACGTACTCAGACTCGGCGGGCGCGCGTTGTCGAACTTGGTGGGATCGGGGAACGAGCTGTACACGTCGATCGTGGGATCGCGACCCAGCGCGCGCAACGCGTCGCCGAGCACGGTGCGCATGAACTGCTGGTGCTCCGCATCCGTCGGACGCAATCCGGTGCCGGACGTTTCGAGCTCGTCGTCCACGAGAAGCACGTCGCGATCGAAGGCGAAGTAGACGAGCGTGAGCGTCATCGTGAAGGTGGAGAGACCGCCGGAGGAATCGCGCACTTGCACGATGATCGTGTGCTTGGGCGCACCGCGATCCGTGAAGCGCAAACCGTTGACGCTCGTGACGGAGCGCGACCAGCCCGTCGCCCAGCCCGGATCGCGCAGGTCGTCGGGGTCGAGCACGTCGACGCCCCACCGATAGCCCGTGATGTCCGCACCCGACTCGCTCGCGTCCGCCGTCCACGAGAACGACATCGGCCGGTCGAACACGAAGTCCGACTGCGCGCGGTTGAGCCCTTGCGATTCGAACGCGCCAAACTGCGGGCTGGACACGGAAAGCACCGGCCCGCCGAGAGAGGACTGCGAGAAATAGAAGAAGAAATACCCGGGCCACGCGTTGCGGCGCGCGGGCCATTGTTCGATCGCACCGGCTTCGTCGATCGCGCGCACCCAGAACATCCAGTAGCTGTTCGCGCCGCTCGCGGTGAGGTTCTTGAAGACGATCTCCGTGCTGTCGCCGGGCACGTCGATCGAGTCGATGTCGGCTCCGCGAAACGCATCGCGCGCGAGCGCCCATTGCCCCGCGAGGTTGCCGATCGTCTGCACGCGCATGATGCGGTACGCAACCGGCTTCTCGTGCGTCACGCCGTCGGGATCCTCGCCGTCCCACATGAGACGCACCGCGGGTCCGCCCAAGAGCGGCGAGTTGAGTCCATTGCGCTGCTCCGCGTACGCGGTGGGACGCAGCGGAATCGTGCGCGGCGTCACCGTGCGCGCGTTGAACGTGCGCTCCACGATCTCCGACGCGGCGCCTTCGTCGTCCATCGCACGCAGGTAGAACGTGTGCTCGCCCGTGAACGTTTGATCGCTGGCGGGGTGCGGCGTGGTGAAGAGCAGCGTGGCGACGTGCTCGGTTGTCGCGGTCCACCCGGCCGTGACGCTGTCGATCGCGTACTCGAAGTGGTCCACCTGGCCGTCGTCGTCCCACGCGTTCCAGCGAAACTCCACGGAGTAGTAGTCGGTGCTCCGGTCGATCGGGCCGCTGGTCAACTCGACGCGCGGCGGGACGTTCGGCACGAGCGATCCGTGCGGACCGTCCGAGCATCCTCCGGCAACGCCGCACAGCGCGACGGCGAGAACCGTCGCGCGAACGCGTGCGATGTAGGCGCGGTGTCGTGAGGTCATGGCAACTCGTCTGCGTGCGGCTGCGTATGGAGCGGGGTGCGAGCATCGTACACGTTCGCGCTTGCTCTCGCATAGCAGCGTCCGCCATTCTCCCCCGTCGCTCCCGTGGAGGCTGTCATCGACGAACTCGCGATTCACACCGACGGACTGAGCAAGCACTACCGCCGAACGGGCGCAGGCGGCGTGTTGCGCGCGCTCGAGGGGCTCACACTCAGCGTGCGCGCGGGGCAGATCTACGGACTCCTCGGCCCGAACGGCGCCGGCAAGACGACGCTCGTGAAGCTGCTCCTCGGCATTACGCACCCCACCGCGGGGCGCGCGTCGATTCTCGGCGTGCCGTGCGATCGTCCCGAGGCGCGTCTGCCGGTCGGGTACTTGCCCGAGCATCACCGCTTCCCCGGGCATCTCACCCCCGATCAACTCCTGGACATGTGCGGCACGCTCGCGGGCCTGTCCCGTGCTGATTGCCGCGCGCACGCAGGTGCGATGCTCGCGCGCGTGCGCATGGACGAGTGGCGCCGCACGCCCATTCGCAAGATGTCGAAGGGCATGATGCAGCGCGTGGGGCTCGCGGCGGCGCTCGTCACGCGCCCGCGTGTGCTCGTGCTCGACGAGCCGACCGACGGGGTGGACCCGGTCGGGCGCATCGAGGTGCGCGATCTCCTCCTGTCGCTGCGCGCTGAGGGCGTGACCGTGTTCCTGAACTCGCACCTGCTGAGCGAGGTGGAGCGCATCTGCGATCGCGTGGCCATGCTCTCCAAGGGCGTGCTCGTACGCGAAGGCTCCGTCGACGAACTCACGCGCGTGCGCAGCGAGTACGAAGTGCAGTGCGACGTGCCGGACCGCGCAGCCCTTGCCGCGCGCCTGCGCGAGGCCGGGTTCGCCGCGGACGCGAGCGACACCGGCGTCGTGCTGCATTTGTCCGACGGCGCGGAGATCAACGCGGCTATCGACGCGCTGCGCGGGTGGGGTGTGGCGATTCTCGGCGTGGTGCCGCGGCGCACGAGTCTCGAGGACGTGTTCGTGGAGGTGATGCGATGAGCGCGCGCGCCGTCTCACGCGCCGCACAGTTCGGTGCGCTCGCGCGCGACGCGGTGATCGAGCTGCGCGCGCGCCGCCTGTTCTGGGTCGGCGTCGCGCTCGCCCTCGTCCTTCTCGGCGCAGCCAACATCCTCATCGGATCGCAGAGCAGCATGAGCATCTCGGTGAACGGGCAGACGCGCACCGCGCAGGGCGCCGCGAGCATCGCGGCGATCGTGCTTCCCGGCTTCGTGCAGTTTCTCGCGCTCGCCGCTCTGATGATCACGCTGTTCGGACTGAACGGCGTGATCGCATCGGTGACCGACCGCGGCACCGCAGAGGTGTACGTGTCGAAGCCAGTGCCGCGCTGGTTGCTCTTGTGCGCGCGTCTCGCCGGGTATTGGTGCGCGGTCATGGTTGCAGTCACGGCGATCGTTGCTCTGTTGTGGGCGCTCGCCGGCGTGCGCACCGGTGCGTGGTCGCCGCGCGTGTTTGCCGCACTGCCGGCGATCGGCTTGATCGAGTGCGTGTTCCTCGTCGTGCTCGCGTTGTTCAACGTGCTCACCGGTGCGGGCGGGTTGTCGGGATTGCTCGCGTTCGTGCTGTACGTCGT
>CAZEPH010000134.1:0-7122 GCA_964514075.1 uncultured bacterium
GATGAGCAGCACGCGCGTCGCGTCGTCGAGCGTCACCGTGAGCGGTACGATCGCATCAGCGCCCTTCGCCGCGAGCAGGAGCGGATGCCGCGCGTCCCGCAGGCGAACGTGCGCGGAACCCGTGGACGGGCGCGTGGCGGACCACGCCTCCGCCAGGCGGACGCGCGCCTGATCCAGGTCGAGGTCGGCTGTCATCTCGAGCAGTGCGGTCAACGTGTCTCGATGCTCACGGACGTCGTCGGTGAGTGCCGCGAGGATACGCAGGATCTCATCCGCTTCCGCCGCGGCCAGTTCTTCCAGTTCGTTGTTGAGGGGCACAGCGCTCACGGGCTCGACGAACAGTGTCGCATGCGACCCCGACCGATCCAGCACGATCCCCGGGACCTTACCGCGTTCGCCGCTTGGGACGGGAATGACGTACCGGCCCCCACGCAAGGTCACGTAGTTGCCGTCGCCTCCGTGACCCGCGATCGACGAGCGCACGCGTTCGAGATGATCGAGCACGCGCTCTCGCGCGCGCTTGATGTCGCGGCGAATCGCCGCGAGGGCCGGGGTGGCATCGTCGCGTACCTCGCCGTCGTCATCGATGCAGCGAGCGAGGGACTCGTCGATGCGTCCGGGCAGAGGGGCGGATGCAAAACGCTGCTTCCACCGGTGGGCATCCGGCGCCGCGTCCATCAGGCGCCGCGCGGCGCGGACATCGCGCAGCAGGAGCGCGATCTCCCGCAGGTCGCCGCCGCTCAAGACGGCGCCGGGGACGGAAGCGCGCACGAGCACGGGTCGCACGTCCGGCGTGTCGAGGGGACACAGGCCGGCGACGGCAGCGTGCGACAACAGTTCGGCCACGGTGGCGAGCATGTCCTCCACCGTGGCCGTGTCCGTTGCGGGAACGAGCGCATGCGCGCGCTCCGTCCCGCGAGGTGTCGTGGTGCGTCCCGCGAGCAATGCACGGACCTTGTCGAATTCCAGGACCGCCAGGGTGTGACTGTTCACGAGTCTCCTTGCCCACTCGCGTCAGACCGGTGGGCACAGAGGGCGCCACGGTACGGGCTGCGAGACCGCCTAGTACTCCTCCGCCATACGGCGCGCGAGGTCTTTGCGGCGCGCGGCGTTGAGCTTGCGCTTCTTGCGCTCGCTAGGCTTCTCGAAGTGCTGGTGACGACGCAGGTCTGCCAAAATACCTGCCTTCTCGCACTTCTTCTTGAAGCGACGCAAAGCGCTCTCGAAGGATTCCCCTTCCTTGACCCGGATCCCGGGCATGAACCGACCGACCCCCTCTCCCAACTCGTTCGAGAAATGTGAAGGACGACTGCCGACGTGATGGCGTTCCCGCTGCACCAGGACAGGCGAGAGACCGCAAGGCGTGTATGGAGGACGCGTCCTTCGTGTCGCCCTCGTGACGCGGCATGGCCGCGCCTGCCGCCGGCAACAGGAGGCCAGCGGCGAAAAGCGTTAAGCCGATGGACAGTACCGTACCCCTCGCCGGAGGGTCAAGCGAAGTCTCCGTCGGTCGCGGCCAAGAGTCCGGCAGCGGCGACGATCGCGGCGGTCTCCGCTCGCAGCCTCCGCGGTCCGAGCGACACAGGTTGCGCACCCTCCCCGATCCACGCGCTGCGCTCGTTATCGGCGAATCCACCCTCCGGCCCCACCACCAGGGCTGTCGTTCGCGCCGGGTCCAGTGCCGGGACGGACCGGATGGACGTTCCGCTCGAATCAGCCAGCACAAGTACCTGTGCCTGCACGATCTGCAGCGCATTGTCCGGGGACGCGGCCGCCACAACCTCGGGGATGCACGCGCCTAGGGATTGAATCGTCGCGGCTCGCGCGATGCGGCGCCATCGCTCGAGACGTGGGGTCTCTGCCGCGCGCTGGCTGCGCGCAGAGCGCAGCACCACGATGCCGCGCACGCCCACCTCGGCAGCCTTCTCCACGAGCCAATCCATGCGCGCGGTGTGCAGCGCGGCTTGGATGATCCAGAGAGGGGCACGCGCTTCGTGCGGCGCGCCGCACTCCTCCTCGATGCGCACGCGCATCTCGCGCTTCTCGACCCACGCGAGCGTCACGCGGAACACACGTCCACCGCCGTCGATGCCGCGCAGTTCTGCCCCGCGTGGGACGCGGAGCACGCGGACGTGGTGCGCGTCGTCCGCATCCAGAACGGCCTCCGCGCCGACGGCTGCATCGCGCGGGACGAGAACGGTTGTCACGCCCGGCGCCGTCACCCTTCGCGCGAGAAGAAGTCGCGCACCGTGCTGAAAAAGCCCCTGCCCGGTTTCGGCGGCTGGGATTCCACGCGCGCCAACTCGCGCAGCGCGGCCTTCTCCTTCTCCGTGGGTTTTGTCGGGGTCCACACCATGACGCGCACGCGCTGATCGCCGCGGCCCGAGCCACGCGGACGTCCCAGTCCCTTGCCCCGAAGCTTGAGTTCGGTGCCGGATTGAATACCGTTCGGAATGTCGATGGTCGCCGTTCCGTCGAGTGTGGGCACGTCGAGCGCCGCGCCGAGCGCCGCTTGCGAGAACGTCACGCACACATCCAGCAGAACGTCGTCGCCGTCGCGCACGAAGAGCGCGTGCGGTTTCTCTTCGATCAACAAGAGCACGTCGCCGGGCGGCCCGCCGCGCGGCCCGACATCTCCCAATCCGCGCAGCGCGACGTAGGTGCCGGACGTCACGCCGGCGGGAATGCGGACCGATGCAGAGTCCGTGGTCCGCGTGCGTCCCTCGCCGCGACAGTCCGGACACCGGTCTTCGATCGTGCGTCCCTCGCCGCGACACCGGTCACACGCGACCACGTTCACGAACTGGGCGAAGAGCGCGGAGTGCACGCGGCGCACGCGGCCGGTTCCGCGGCACTGCGCACACGTCTGGGGCTTCGTGCCCGCGCGCGCGCCGCTGCCCGCGCACGTCGCACACGAGACAAGGTGCGGAATCGTGATCGTCTTCTCGACGCCGATCGCGACCTCCTCCAACGTGAGATCGAGACGCACCTCCACGTCATCGCCGCGATGTGCGGCGTTCGCACCGGCCGACTCGAAGGTCGATCCGAAGACGTCGCCGAACCCGCCGAGCCCGCCAAAGTCGCGCATGAACGCACGGAGCGCGTCACCGAGATCGACGAACCCCTCGCCCGCCATTCCGCCGCCGGGCGCACCGTCCGGTCCGAAACGATCGTAGCGCGCGCGTTTGTCGGGGTTCTTCAGAACCTCGTACGCTTCGGTCGCTTGCTTGAATCGCTCGGCGGCCGCGGGATTCCCCTTATTGCGGTCCGGGTGCGAATCGAATGCGATCTTCTTGTAGGCTTTCTTGATCGTCTCGTCGTCTGCATCGCGCGACACGCCGAGAATCGTGTAGTAGTCCGCTCCGGGCATGCGCGGCGACTAGCCTCCGACCTCGACCTGAGCTGGACGCAGAACGCGTCCGTCCCGGCGATATCCGCGTGCCAGAACGCGCGTGACCGTGTTCACCGGTCCGTCCGGATTGCGCAGCACCGCTTCGTGTAACGCGGGATCGAACGGCGCGTCCTGTGGGTCGAGGATCTCCACGCCGCGTTCGCCGAGTGCGGCCCGCGCTTGCTGCAGGACCAAGGCGAACCCATCGCGCAGCGTGTCTACGGTCGCGGTCTCCGCTGCGGCCGCTTGGACGGCTCGCTCCAAGTCGTCGATTAGGCGCACGATGACGGCCAACTCGGCGTCGCTCGCCCGTGCGGACGCGGTCTCCCGTTCGCGCGCCGCACGTTTGCGGAAGTTCTCGAACTCCGCGGCGGTTCGCAACCAGCGGTCTTCCATCTCCTGCGCTCGCAGGTCCGCCGCGCCGGCGGTCGCGGCGCCCTCGTCTCCCGCGGGCGCGTCCTCGACGCCTGCCATCTCGCCGTGGATGTTCTCTGCGTCGTTCTCGTCCGTCTGCGACACTCCTTCGCCTCCTTCGTGAGCGGCGTAGCATAGCAGAGCGGCCGGGCTCCGCGCAGCGCTTGCGTCGCGCGTTTCGATGCGTGGGGGGACTGCCCGTCGCACGGCGCGGTGGCGATCCGCTCGCGCGTCGGGAATACTGCGGTGCGTGCGAATCGTTCACGTCGTCAACGTGCGGTGGTGGAACGCGTCGGCCGCCTACGCGGTCGCGGCTGCGCGCGCCACGCACTCGCGCGGGCACGACACCGTGCTGATCGCGGACCACGGGTCGCCCGTTGCCGCGCACGCGCGCGAGGCACGCCTCACGGTCGAAGAGATCCCCACAGTGGATCGAGTGGATCGCGCGACGGCGCTGCCGGGACTGCGTGCCCTCGCGCGGGCGTTCGCCGCGATCCAGCCGGAGTGTCTCGTAGCGCATCGGCCCGAGAGTCACACGTGGTGCGCCCTCCTGCGTCGCGGGCGCACGGCCTTGATCGCCGCGCGGACGGATGCGCGTCCCCCGCGACGCACGCTCGCGGCGCGCGCGTTGTTCGCGCGTGTCACCGACGCGGTAATCGTTCCCGCGCACTATGCGCGCGCGGAGCACATCGTCCCGCTCGGAGTCGAGCCGGCGCGCGTGCACGTGGTGCCGTTTCCCGTCGACACGGCGCACTACGCACCCGGCGATCGCGCGGCAGCGCGTGGGATGTACGGCTGGTCGCCGGAGGAGCGGATCGCGTGCATCGTGGCGCGACTGTCGCGGGTGAAAGGACATGCCGTCCTCGTCGACGCGTTCGCCCGCGTGCTGCTCGATCTCCCGTCCGCGCGTCTCGTGATCTCCGGCGAAGAAGACGACGTCACGCGCGCGTCGCTGGTCGCGCACGCGCGCGCCGCGGGCGTGGACGGACGCGTCACAGTGCTGGATCGCGTCGCGGATCCGCGCGTGCTGTTCGCCGCGGCAGACGTGGGCGTCGTCGCGTCGATCGGGAGCGAAGCGATCTGCCGCGTCGCGGAAGAGTGGATGGCCTCCGCGCGACCGATCGTCGGCACGGCCGTCAACGCCGTGGCGGAGACGATCGAGGACGGTGTGACGGGCGTCCGTGTTCCGCCAAACGATGCCGGTGCCCTCGCGCGCGCTCTTCGCCGATTGCTCGCGGACGAGACGCTCTGCATGCGGATGGGACGCGCCGCGCGCGAGCGCGCCACGCGCGTCTTCGGGGAGGATGCGTTCGCCGATGCGTTCGCGCGTGTGTGCGCGTCCGCGGTGCGGCGCCGGGCGGGCGGCACGTGACGGTTCTGCACGTCGACAGCGTGGTCGCATGGGGCGGCGGTCAGGAGCAGGTCGTGGCCCTTGTGCGCGCGCTCGCGGCGCGGGGCGTTCGATCCGTCGTAGCGGCCCCGCCCGGCTCGCTCCTCCACGAACGCCTTGCGCGTATCGCCGCCGTGTCGTCCGTGCGCATCCCGCTTCGTGGCGACGTGGATCCACTCGGGAGCTACCGGCTCCTGCTGCTGGTGCGACGCGAGCGCGTGGCGCTTCTCCATGCGCACAGCGCGCACGCGCACGCGCTCTGCGTCCCGGTCGCGCGCGTCTGCGGCGTGCCGCTCGTCGTGACGCGACGAAATCTCTCCGACCCCCACGCGCGCGCGTCCCTTGGAGGCCGCGTCTTCACGCGCTGGAAGTATCGCGCGGCCGATCGCGTCCTCTGTGTTTCACCCGCCGTGCGGGAGGACGTGCGTGACGTCGCGGGCCTCACCGATGCCACGTTGCGCCTCGCTCACACGGCGCTCACGCGCGCCGAGCGACCGACCGACGACGCGTGCCGCGCGTTTCGCGCGCGCCATGCGGGCGACGCCGCACCGGTGCTCGCTTCCCTCGGCGCGCTCGAACGTGTGAAAGGCCACGACGTGCTGATCGACGCGGTCGCGCTGCTCGTTGAGAGCTTTCCCCGGTTGCGGGTGCTCATCGGCGGCGACGGATCGCAGCGCAGCGCGCTCGCGGCGTACGCCGCGCTCCGCGGCGTGACCGACCGCGTCGTCTTCCTCGGACATCTGGAGGATCCGGTGCCGCTCCTCGCGAGCTGTGACGTGTACGTTCACCCGTCGCGATCCGAGGGAGCGCCGGGCGCGGTGCTGGAGGCGCTCGCGCAAGAGCGCGTGGTCGTGGCGAGCGGCGTCGGCGGCGTGGAGCACATACTCGCGCTCGAGGACGGCGGCACGGCGGGGTTCCTCGTCCCGAGCGAAGATGCGCGCGCGCTCGCCGCGGCGATCGTCTCGGCACTCACGGACGCCGCGCGCGCGCAGGCCCGGCGCGGGAGCGAGAGCGTCCGCACGCGATTCAGCATCGATGCGATGGCCGACGCAACGCTCGCGGCGTATCGCGAGTGCGTGCCGTCCCTCTAGCGCACCGGATCGCGTCCGAGCGCGCGCAGCCGCGCGTACTTCGCGTGAACACCCGCCGCGCCGATCGTCGCGATGGCCCAGCCTGCGCGTCCATCGAGCACGCCCGCTTGCAGAACGTACGTGCGCACAAAGTGCCACGCCGGCCGGACGAGGACGTCCCATGCGCTCGCCCGGCGACCGGCCGCGTGCAGAGCGTCGGCGGCCGTCGTGCTGTAGAGCAGCGCGCGCGCGCGGTGATCCGCGGTGTCCGCGTACGTGTAGTGCAGCAAGGCGCCCTGCAGCTGTTCCACGGCGCCCTCGACGTCGAGGCGATCGTGTGGATCGACCCCGCCCCATCGCGCTGCATCGCGCCGCACGAGGCGCACCTTGCGGTCCGGCCACCAGCCGCCGTGGCGAATCCATCGTCCGAGATAGAACGAGCGGCGCGGGACCGAGAAACCGTGGACGTCGCGCGGCCATCCCGCGTCGCGCAGCGCGCGGACCTCGCGCGCCAGATCGGGCGAGACTGCTTCGTCGGCGTCGAGACACAACACCCAGTCGTGCGCGACGGCCGCAAGCGCGGCGTTCTTCTGGCTCACGAATCCTGTCCACTCGCGGGCGATGACCCGGGCGCCGTGTGCCCGCGCAATCGACTCGGTTGCGTCGCGCGTGCGCGGGTCGAGCAGCAGGACGACATCGTCCGCCCACGCCACGCTTGCCAAGACGCGGTCCAACGTGCGCGCGGCATCGCGCGCCACCAGCGCCACCGACAGTCGTCCGCTCACGACCTGGACTCCACCGCGGCGGCCGTCGCGCCGACGAGTCCCCACAGGAGAATCGCGACCTCCGCATCGGTC
>CAZEPH010000135.1:0-7084 GCA_964514075.1 uncultured bacterium
AGCGGCACGAGCGTCGGGCGATTGGCGGTGATGCGGTAGAGCGCTGTCGAGTGGCACGCATCGCACTGTCCCGATAGGATGGATGCTCGTCCTATCGGGACTCTTTCTCTCGTGTTTCCCTCGCCGCCACGACACCGCCAGGATCCATGTCCCCGTATCTCAGCGACAAGGCGGGCCGACGTGGCTGCGGCATCGGCTAATTCATGGTGGCCGTGAAGCGGACTGCGAAGCTCGAACCCGACGCCCTCTCGTCTATTTCCGAGTCGGGCACCGAGTGCGTTCCGACGCCAACCGCGATTCCCAGGCCCCACCGATTCCCCACCCACCACTCCTTGCCAATGGTCAAGTCCAGGGCGATTCCCGTGTTCGTCTCTGCCTCGTCACCGTCCACGTCGATCGTCAGGCTGGCGGCTCCGACGGAGGGCGAGATATAGACGTTGGCCGGCATGGCATACCACGTGACTCCCGCGCCCACGGCGCTCATCGTGAGAGTCACGTCGTTCGTCTCGAGGTCGAGTCCGTTGATCTCCACGGTCGGATCAGCGGCGGCCCACGAGAAGAGAGAAGCATGAACGGCGAGATTCGGAGACACGATCGCTCCGATCGCGAAATTCGCGTCTCCCGATGGTCCCCCCACATTCAGCTCTATTGGAACGAAAGCCGCTGCGTCCGTCACGATGAAGTCCTCGCTCGTCTTGGCGAATCCACCGCCGGTCGAGAGTCTCAGAAAGAACCCGCTGTCGTGTTGGCGCGGTTCGTTCGTTGATCCCAGCGACGTTGAGGCAAGACATGTCAATGAGAAGACCACCAGACGTGCCACCACTCGTGATATCACGGTCTCTCCTCCTTGCTTGATCGGGCGAGTGACAAAGAGACGCCTTGTCTGGCCCACGGGAACGCGATGACGCGCAGCGCTCGTTGCATGCACCCCGGACAATGCGTGAGCTGGGGGAGCCTCAGCTACGGGAAGCGAAACGCCTCCCGCGCCGGCCGAAACGCCCGCAGCAACTCCTCCGGTCGCCGCAGCGCCCCCGGCACGCGCGCCACCGGCCGCGCCCGCGCGAGCCACTCGCGATACACCTCCATCGACCGCGCGGTATCGACAAACACATCGCCGTAGCGGTCGCCCTCATGCGCGCGCTCGACACGCACACGCTGATGCCAGCAATGCTGCCCAGAAACCGGATCGGGATGCACGGGGAACGTAAGGTTCTGATGCACCCCACCCTCGGTCCACCATACGAGCGACGAGTCACGATCGCTCGACGCGAACGCGCGCACACCGTCGCGATAGCGCAAGAGCACGTGACCCGGCGAGGGTGTTGTCAACTCCGCATGCACGGTGGACCATCGCTCGCCGCCGCCGTCCGCGGCCAGTCGCCATCGTCCCAAGTGGTGCGAGCATGCAATCACGCCGGGACGAATGCCCTCGGTGACCCACACGCGATTGACAAAGTACCCGATGTCCGTCGTCACGCGAATCAGGTCGCCGGTGCGCAGGCCGAACGCCTCGGCATGACGCGTGTGCATCCACACGGGATTGACATGCGAGAGTTCGTTCAAGTACTTCGAATTCCCGGATCGCGTGTGGATCAACGTCGGCAACCGGAAGGTCGGCACGAGGGCAAACTCGCCACGCTCGCGAGCCATCGACTCCCAGTGCACGTGCCCGCGCGTGTACGTGGGAATCACAAACTCGGGCCACCCCCACTCGGCCATGAGCGGCGAGTAGAACTCCAACTTGCGCGACGGCGTGGGAAAGCCGACGGGTCCGCTGCCATCCGGAGCCGCCCGCTCGTGATTCTCATACACGCGATCCTCGACGAGAAACGCGCCGTAGCGACGCATGTACTCCAAAGGCGTGAGTCCCTCCCGAGACGCAGCCTCCGGCAGCCCCGGAACGGAGTTCTCGAAGATCCAGCGATAGTATTCCTCGATCGTCAGCTTCTCACCCGCACGATACGGTGACTCAAAGTGATGGCGAATACCGAGCGATCCATCCGGATCGATGCGCCACGAGAGCTCGATCCAGAACTCGTCTTCTTCCCACACCTCGCCGGGATTCGCCTGCCAGGTGAACTCCACGCGCTCGCCGCGCAACCGCTCGCGCGCCACGCGCAACACGGGCTGACGAAACCCGATCCACCGCGCGGCCTGCGTCTCCTGCGACATGAGATCGTGCCGCTCCGATCCGTGCCCCATCGGAAGGACGTAGTCCGCGAACCACGCGGTCTCGCTCCACGTCGGCGTCAAGCACGCGTGCAGCGCGATCTTCGACTCGTCGCGCAGCACTTCCATCCACGTGGCGCCGTCGGGATTGGTCCACACGGGGTTGTAGACGCGGGTGAAGTACGCAGCCAGCGCGCCGCGGCCTTCCTTCAAGAAGTGCGGGAGAAGGAACGACATCTCGAAGTACGCGAGCGGGTACTCCACCGGATACAGCAGCTCGCTCCACACGGTTTGCGGCGACGGCTTGCGCCACGGCGTCGCAACGAACTTGTTCGATGCATTGAGCGCTGTGCCGCCCTCGGTGGCGACGGAGCCGGTGAGCACTTGCAAGAACTCCAGCGCGCGCGCGGTCTGCCATCCATGCAAGTTGCCGGCAGCGGTGTTGCGCCACACGTGACTTGCAAAGCGCGAGCCCGCCGCGCCGATCGCGCGCGCCACCGCGACGATCGTCTCCGCCGCGACGCCGCTCTCAGCCGACGCGTACTCCGGCGTGTACGCGGCGTACGTCTCGCGCAGTACAGCAACGAACTCCGCGAACGTGCACGCGCGCGAGGGATGCACCGCGCGCATGAAAGCATCCCAGTTCACCCACCGCTCGACGAACGCCGCATCGAACAGCGACTCCTCGAGCAGCACCTTCGCCATTGCGAGCAGGATCGCCGGCTCGGTGCCGGGCCACGGCGCCATCCAGTAATCCGCCATCGACGCGGTGTTCGACAGCCGGATATCCATGCAGGCGATCTGTGCGCCGGCCTTCTTGGCATCGATGATCCGCTGCGCGTGCGGGTTGAAGTAGTGCCCCGTTTCGAGGTGCGAGCTGATGAGCAGGATGAACCGCGCGTTCGCGTGATCGGGTGACGGGCGGTCTGCGCCGTGCCACAACGCGTATCCAAACCGTGCGCTGGACGAACACACGTTCGTGTGCGAGTTGTGCGCGTCCACGTTCCACGACTGCAGCACGCGCTCCATGTACCCGTCGTGTCCAGGACGACCGACGTGATACATCACGGTGTCGCGCCGCCCCGCGAGCAACTCCGCGCGAATGGCAGACGCCAACGTGTCGAGCACCTCGTCCCACGTCGTGCGCTCCCACTCGCCGGCGCCACGCGCGGTGTCTGGCTTCCGCCGCAACGGATACAGAATGCGCTCGGGATCGGTGATCTGATTCAGAGTCGCGGGTCCCTTTGCGCAGTTGCGCCCGCGACTCCCGGGATGTAGTGGATTCCCCTCGAAACGGCGAACGCTGAGCGTCCCGGGATCGACATACGCGAGCAGCCCGCACGCGGCCTCGCAGTTGAAGCAAATCGTCGGAATGATCGTCGAGTGCTGCGCCACGCGCGCCGGCCACGCGCGCGCGTCGTACTCCACCCAGTCGTCCCACTTCTCCGGCGGCGGATAGCTCGCGAGCGATCCATCCGGGCGGCGCGCCGACTGCGGCGTGTCGTTCATGAGAGCGGCACCTCCTGCCCTGCGCGAATGAACGCGTTTGCGCGCACGGGAATCCACGCGAGTGCGAGCACCGACGCGGCCACTCCCGCCTGCCATCCGCGCGTGACGAACAGGAGACCGAGCGGCAGCACCACGCCACCGAGCACCGCCCCCCAGTGCTCCGCGGAACGCGCGCCGCGTGTGAGGATCCTGTGTCCCATCGCGCCCTCGCGCGTGCGATGGGGCAGGAACGCGTCCAGCGCGATAACGACGCCCAGCGCACCCAACGCCCGCATCAGTAGCGTGGTGAGCGCGTCGTTCGTCTCGCGCTGGAATGCGAGGGCGTCGATCACGAGAAGGACCGCCGCACCCGCAACCAGCGCGTCCGCGAGCAAGTGCAACAGCAGCGTCTTGCTCTGCCAGAGATCGCGCCCTTCCGCCTGTGCGAACAGAAACGCCGTGTAGCCCGCGGTCGCCGCGCCGATCGCGATGCCGGGCCATGCGAGCACGCGGAGCGACCCCGGATCCCAGATCCACGTCAAGGCTACGATCAACGCGCAGAAGAGCGCATGCGCGACGAGAATGAACGCCCCCCGCACGAGCCACGAATCCAGACGGCCGCGCGTGAAGAGAAAGTGGAACCGCTCGGGTCGCTTGAGATCCGCGATGAGCAGCGCACCGGTGAGCGCGTTGAACAGCAGCGCGACGAGCGGCGCCACGATTCCGAGCAGCGTGCGGTCGTCGCGCGTTGCGCGGTGGAGCGCGACGAGAGTCGCCGGCGCCATCAACGCCCCCGCCGCGATGGCTTTCGTCCAGAGGTACGCCACCACCTTCCAGCCCCACGGTGCGGGATGGTGCACGTCGAACGTGACATACCCCTGCGCCGCGTCGGGCGGAGTGACGCGCGCCTCCTCCGGATGCACCTGCGACCACAAGTATGACGCGCCACGCGCGATCGCCGTCGGCGCCAGCGATGCGGAGTCGGCCCCGACGTAGTAGACGTTCGGCCGCGTGTTCTGCTCGGGCTTCCGCACCTGCGACGCCTCGCGCGCGAGCAGTAGGCTGATCGCGCTCCGCGGATCGTCCGCGTCGCCGGCGACGATCGCCTGCTCGGGACACACGATCACGCACGCCGGCTCGAGTCCCACCTCCGTGCGATGCGCGCAGAAGTTGCACTTCGCCGCCGTGTGCGTCTGCGCGTCGATGTAGATCGCGTCGTACGGACATGCCTGCATGCACGACTTGCACGCGATGCACGCGTCGCTCGCGAAGTCCACGATGCCGTCGTCGCGTTTGTAGAGCGCACCCGTGGGGCAGATGGTCACGCAGGGCGGGTTCGCGCAGTGATTGCAGCGCAGCACCGTGAAGTAGCGCCGTGCGTCGGGAAACGTCCCGCGCTCGACGTACTTGACCCACGTGCGGAAGTTGCCCAGCGGCACGTCGTGCTCCGTCTTGCACGCGACGGTGCACGCGTGGCACCCGATGCAGGAGCGATGGTCGATCGCAAACGCGTAGCGCATGGGCGGGATCGGTACCCGCGCGCGCGCGGCGTGTCAAGCGCGCGGAGACGCCCCCGTTTGCGGTACTCTGCCGCCCATGCCGCCCGTTCTCCCGCGCACCGCCGTGTTCTCCGCCGTTTTTCGCGTCGCCGTCGTGTGGTTCACGCTCACGGCGCTCGCGCACGTTGCCACGGTGCGCTTCCATCTCACGCAGCACATCGCGCAGGCGCTGGGTGCGACGCTGCGCGCGATGCACGTGCCGGCCGCCGTCAGCGGCAGCAACGTGATCATCGAACGCTTCACCGTGGAGATCATCGAGGAATGCACCGGCCTGTCGCTCGCGGCGGCGCTGGTGGCGTTTGCGCTCGCCGTGCCTGTGCCGTGGAAGACGCGTCTCGCGGGCGCAGCCCTCCTCTTTGCCGTCGCGGAAGCGTGGAACGCCGTGCGGCTCGTTGCGCTCGCGCTGATCGGATGGCGCTGGCCGCGGTCGATCCACTTCGTGCACGACGTGATCTGGCAGATCGCGACAGTGGCGCTGGTCATCGCCGTCGCCGTGGTGTGGACGCGGCGCGTGACGCGGGTGAGAGCATGATCGTCGCGCTCGTGCGCATCACGTTCGTCGGTGCGGTGGGGCTCGCGATGTGGCGCTTTACGCCGCTGGGCCGCGGGGCCGGGTGGTGCGCCGCGTGGATCGGCGCGCAGATGCTGCGCGTGGCGGGGTGGTCGCCCCACGTCGCGTGGACGGCGGACGGCGTCCGCCTGTCGCTCTCACGCACGGATGCGCAATTGGGGTTCATCACGGGCACCGTGCCTTTGGGTTGGTCGTACCTGCTCACGCTCACCGTCGGCGTGGTCCTGTTCATCACGCTCGTGCAGGAGGGCGGAGGATTGCTCGGCGGCACACCGAAGAAACCGTCGCTCCGGCGCATCGTGAGCGCGTTCGGCGTCCTCCTGCTCCTGCAGGGCGTCGCGGTGGCGCTTCTCGTCGCGGGGTCCGTTCCGGGGGGAGCGCCTCCCTTGCAGCGCGTGGCGGACATCCTGACGACGGGCGTGGGTTTGGTTCTGCCCGCGCTGGCGTGGGCGTGGACGATCGCACCTCGCCGTCCTTGACGCGTTTCATGAGCCTGCTCATACTACCCTTTCCCCTGAAGACCGATCTTCCATGCTCACCGCCGCCCTCATCGCCTCCCTTGCTCTCTTGGTTCTCGTTCTCCGCGAGCACCGGGCGATTCGCGCACGGGCGTTCATGGAGACACCGGCGCTCGCGCACGCCGGCACCGGCCCCGTGCCCGTGACCGTACTGCTTCCCGCCCGGAACGAAAGCGCGGTCATCGCCGATGCACTTCGCACGATTCGCGCGCAAACCTCCTCCGTGGAAAAGATCGTGGTGATCGACGACGCGTCGACGGATGACACAGGCGCGCGCGCGCGCAGCGCGCTCGCGGGCCTGCCGCACGCGATCGTCGTGCGTGTGGAGGGCGTGCCCGAGGGATGGACCGGGAAGACGCATGCGCTCGAGCGCGGTCTCGCGCACGCATCCTCGGACTGGATTCTCACGGTGGACGCAGACGTGTTCCTTGCGCCCGACGCGATCGCGCGCGCCTACGCCACGGCGTGCGCGGAGTCGCTGGATGCACTGTCGCTGTCGCCCACGCAGGACACGCCGGCGCGCGCGGTGCGCGCGCTGCAGGAGGCGGCGTACGCGCTCCTCGACCGCTTGTATCCGTTCAGCGCGACCGCACGACCCGACTCGTCGGAGACGGCTGCGAGCGGCGCGTTCTTCCTCGTGCGCCGCTCCGCGCTGGGCTCCGTCGGAGCGTTTGCATCCGTCCGCACGGAACTCGTGGAGGACCTGGCGCTAGCGCGCGCGCTCGTGGCGCACGGCGCGCGCGTGTCGTTTCGCCCGGCGCAGGGCGCGAGGCCCGTGC
>CAZEPH010000136.1:0-7014 GCA_964514075.1 uncultured bacterium
CCGGAGCGCGCGCGTGCCATGCACGACGAAACGCTCGCGCACGATGTGTTCAAGAACGCGCAGTTCTGTTCGATGTGCGGGCCGAAGTTCTGCTCGATGAAGCACTCGTCGCAGATCGAGGATTGGAGCGGCGGTGAACCGGCATCCGTCCCGGTGACGCTCGTGGAGACCGTCGAGAAGACCTAGCCATTCGGACCATTAACGCCCACTGCCTGACGGCGATTGAGGCAGCGGCTGGATCGCCTCTCGACGCGATCCTCGTTCCGCTCGCACTGCTGCCCAAAGGAGTGCCGCCATGAAGACGCGCCTACTATCGCCCGCGTTGTGTGCTCTTGCCTGTGTCCTGGCATTCTCCTCCACACGCGCCGCCGTTGGAGACGATCAAAGAGACCAGGTGTCCGAGATGCTCTTCGGCGACATCGCCGACGCGAACAACCCACCCATGATCACGCAGCAGAGGGACACCACCATCGCGGAAGGCGTGTTTTCGAGGATCGTCCTGTGGGCAGCCGATCCGGATTCCGGTCAGACGCGCCGGTTGCGGTGGCGCCTCATCGGCGCCGTCCCGCCCTGGGCCTCGCTCCATTCGCAGGGGGCGAGAGGCATTCTCCAATGTCGACCGGGATTCGAAAGCGCCGACTCGCTCGGCAGCGGTGGAATGGGGATGGACAGCATCACCGTCGTCGTGACCGACGGGAGAATCTCGCTGGGCGGCCTGCAGGACACGATGCGGTTCCTCCTTACCATCGCCCAGACCAACCGCGCTCCGACGATCGACCCCATTGCGGATGGCACCATCGGGGCCGGTCGCGCGTTCTCCGTCGTCATCACCGGTGCGGATCCGGATGGCGACGCGCTCCACTACTCGCTCGGGTCGATCACGCCCACGCCCCCCTCGGGCGTGACGCCCTCCGTGCAGGACAGCGTGCCGACGTCCTGCCGACTGACATGGACGCCCGGCATCGCGGATGTTGGCACGTACACCCTGGTGGTGGACACCGAGGACGGGCAGGGCGGGTTCGATTCGGACGACTTTCAGGTGATCGTCCTGCTGACGGACAGGCCCCCGGTGTTCAGCCCCATCCCATCGTCGGTCGTGTCGGCGAACAGGACGCTCACGCTTCCGTTCTCGGCCTCGGATCCGGATGGCGACATGATCACCTTCTCCCTCGATTCCGTCGTCCCGATTCCTCCGAGCGGTACGCTTCCCGTCATCCAGACCGGTCCGATGATGTGGACCGGCACGCTCGTGTGGACGCCGGCGACGGCGGATACAGGCGTCACCTACGCGGTGAATATCCGCGGCGAGGATGAACCGGGCCTGTCGGTCATCGGAACCGCTTTCGTTCAGGTTGTCGTCAACCAGCCGCCGTCGATTGAACTCATCTCGGACCGGGTGGTGCCCAGCGGGCAGACGCTCGTGGTGGGCTTGCGAGGCGCGGATCTCGATGGGGACGACCTCCACTTCAGCCTCAGCTCCATGATCCCGCCGCCGCCCTCCGGCGTCTTCCCGAGTGTCTCTGACAGTAGCGTGACGACGGGATCGCTCACGTGGACCCCGCAGGATGCGGACAGTGGATTGATCGCGATCGTGACCGTTCGCGTGGACGACGGATTCGGCTCGTTCGCGACGACGTCCTTCCAGGCAACGGTTCTCCGGCCGGTCGGAAACACCCACGCCCGCGCGCAATTGTCGTGGAGCGCCACGGATTTCGGCCTGACGGATATCGCTCCTCCGCTTCAGGAGGCAGGTTTGTATCTCACGCTTCCGTCCGGTGTGACCAACTTCAAGGGAGCCGAGTTCGACATCGTGTGGTCTCCGCCGGGGAACGGCGTGGATTGCCTTGCACACGGTGGCACGCTGTTCCGCACGTCCTCCGGAGCAACCTGCACGTATATCAATCGCGGAGCGGCTGTCTCCATCACATTGACCGACGAACCCGGCCGCTTGCACATCGCGTACTCCAACACGATCGAGAACGTGTCCTGCGAAGCCGGCGCGATCGCGGAAATCCGCTTCGTCTTCGACGGCGAAGGATGCGATCCCCACACAACCGTCACGCTGCAGTCATTGAAACTCCTCGACGGCAACATTCAGGAGTGGGTCGTGCCTGCAGAAAGCCTGGGCGTGTCGGCCACCATCGGCGGCGGCAGTCAGGGGACTCCGCGGCGTGCACACAGAGGCGCGGCTGCGCAGAGCGCACCACGCATTGCCGCACTGCGGGCGACGCCGTCCCCCGCGGCATCGTCCGTGCGGATCGACTACGCGGTGCCGACCGAGGCAGAGGTGGATATCAGCGTGTATGCAAGCAACGGACGCGTCGTGCGCACGCTCGTGCGCGAGCGCACACAAGCGGGAGCGTACAGCGCGACGTGGGACACGCGCGACGCACGCGGGGCGCCGCTCCCGCGCGGCGTCTACTACGTGCACGCGGTGATCGACGACACGGGATTCCGCGAGCGCATCATTCTCCTGCGCTGAGAGCGTTGGACCCGCGCGGACCCGTGCGCGCCCTTCCGCGCGCACGGGTTCCGTGCGTAGCATGGGCGTCATGAACGATCTCGCCCGCCACTGGACGCTCGACCCGGACGTCACGTTTCTCAATCATGGCTCGTTCGGCGCGTGCCCGCGCGTCGTGCTCGACTACCAAAGCGAGATGCGTGCGCGGCTCGAGCGCGAGCCCGTGCAGTTCTTCCTGCGCGCGCTCGAACCGCTGCTGGACGAAGCGCGGTCGGCGCTCGCCGCGTTCGTGCACGCAAATCCCGACGACATCGCCTTCATCCCCAATGCCACGACCGGCGTGAACACGGTGCTGCGTTCGCTCTCCTTCGCGCCCGGCGACGAGATCCTCGCGACGAACCACGTGTACATGGCGTGCAAGTTCACCGCGGACTACGTCGCCGAGCGGAGCGGTGCGCGCGTGGTGATCGTCCCTGTGCCGGCGCCGGTGCATCGCGCGGACGACATCGTGGAACGCGTGCTTGCGGGCGTTACGCCGCGCACGCGCATCGCGCTGATCGATCACATCACGAGCCCCACGGCGACGGTGCTCCCGGTGAAGACGCTCGTGCGCGAGCTGCAATCGCGCGGCGTGGATGTACTGATCGACGGTGCACACGCGCCGGGCCACGTGCCGCTGGCGCTCGAGGCGCTCGGCGCGGCGTATTACGCGGGCAACTGTCACAAGTGGCTCTGCGCACCGAAGGGCGCGGCGATGCTGTACGTGCGGCGCGACCGGCAGGATCGCATTCACCCGCTCACGATCAGTCACGGCTACGCGTCCACGCGCACCGATCGCTCGCCGTTTCGGTTGCAATTCGACTACTGCGGCACGGACGATCCAACCGCCGCGCTCTCCGTGCCGGAATGCATTCGCTTCCTCGAGACGGTCGTGCCTGGAGGATGGAACGAACTCGCTCGGCGCAACCGCGCGCTGGTCCGGGAAGCGCGCGATCTCCTCGTCGCGCAGCACGGCGTGACGCCGCTCACGAGCGACGAACTCACGCCGTTCATGGTCGCACTCGCTCTGCCCGAGTCGGGCCGCGCCAGCGGCATTCTGGACGGCGATCCGCTGCAACTCGCGCTCTGGGATCGCTACCGCATCGAGGTGCCGGTGTTCTCGTGGCCCGGCACGCCATCGCGCGTGTTGCGTATCTCCGCGCAGGCGTATAACTCGATCGACGACTACGTGCGACTGTCGGACGCCCTTGCGGAGATCGGCGTCACCGCGTCGCGCTCCTAGGTCAGCGACCAGCCGCCGTCGATCACGATCGTTTGTCCCGTGATCCAGCGCGCGCCGTCCCGCGCGAGAAGCGCGATCGCGTCGGCCACGTCCTCAGGGCGGCCGATGCGTCCCATCGGCGTGCGGCGGCGGTTGTCCTCTTCCATCTCCGCGCGGTTCGGGAATTGCCGCAAAGCGTCCGTGTCGATGAAGCCCGCGCGGATGATATTCGCCGTGATGCCGCGCGGCGCGAGTTCGTACGCCACGGATCGCGTAAGGCTTTCGAGCGCGGCCTTCGACGCGCCGATCGCCGCGTACGCGTCGATCGCGCGTTCCGCGCCGAACGACGACAGCGTGAAAATGCGCCCGCCGTCGCGCATGATCGGCGCGACGCGCTTCACCAACTCGGCGAAGGCCCATGCGTTCGTGCCGAGCGCGATGTCCCAGGCCTTCTGCTCCATCGCGAGCACGGTGCTCGGCACGCCGAGCGCTGCGTTGGACACGAGGATGTCGACGTGGCCGAACGCGGAGTGCACCTCGGCGACCATCTTGTCGAGTTGTTCCGCGTTGCCGACGTTCGCGCGTACGGCGAGCCCGCGGCGTCCGAGAGCCTCGATCTCCGCGACCACGGTGCGCGCGTCCTCGCGGCTGCGGAAGTAGTTCACGGCCACGTCCGCGCCCGCGCGCGCAAGTGCGAGCGCGGTGGCGCGGCCAATGCCGCGCGTGCCGCCGGTGACGAGTGCGGTCTTGCCTGCGAGAGACACGTCGATGAACCCTCCGAATGCGTGGATGCGCGAGCCTACGACATCTCGCCGCAGCACGCACCCTTCGGAATCGGCCGGCCGTGCGGGCACTCGCTCGGATGACTCAGGAAGCGACAGATCGACTCCGTCGCCGCGGGAGTGAGGATGTGCTCGAAACGACACCCACCGCTTTCGAACTCCTCGGCGGGAAGGAGCAACTTGTCCGAGAAGAGCCGCTCCGCAAGGCGGCGCCGCCGCACGATGTCCGCCGCGCGGCCGTGTCCTTCGCGCGAGAGCGACACGCCGCCGCCGTCTCCATCGCGCGCGAGTAGCCCGCGTTCCACCAGACGCGCGACAACGCGCGAGGTGTCGCCGAGATCGCCAAGCGAGCGACGCTCCGCCGCCGCCGTGCGTGCATCGCCCTCCGACGCGAGCCACAGTTCCTCGAGCACGTGATCGACGTGCTCTTCGTCGTGCGCCTTCTCGACGACCGTCACGATGCGACCGCCGCGGAGCGTGATCGTGCGATCGGTCCGCTCGGCCACCTCGGGATCGTGCGTGACCGTGATGATCGTGTGCCCTTCGCCGTGCAACTCCGCGAACATCGAGAGCACGAGTTCCTTGTTCTCTTCGTCGAGATTGCCGGTGGGTTCGTCGGCGAGGAGCAGCGCCGGCGAGTTGATCAGCGCGCGGGCGATGCACACCCGCTGCTGCTCACCGCCTGAGAGTTGATGCGGCAGATGTTTCGCGCGTGCGCCGAGTCCCACGCGATCGAGCGCGGCGCCCGCTTCCCGCGCATCGGGCATCGAGTGGTAATACTGCGCCACCATCACGTTCTCGAGCGCCGAGAGGTACGGGATCAAGTGGAATTGCTGGAAGACGAACCCGATGTGCTCGCGGCGAAACCGCGTGAGACCGCGTTGATCGAGCGCGCCGAGGTCGACGCCGTCCACCTCCGCGCGGCCGCTCGTCGGCCGGTCGAGCGCGCCGAGAATGTTGAGCAACGTGCTCTTACCGCTGCCGGAGGGGCCCATCACCGCGATCCACTCGTTGCGTGCGATTGCGATGTCCACGTCGCGCAGCGCCCACACGTCGTGGCCGTAGCGCTTCGTGAGCAATTCGGTGCGAATCAACGTCACTGGATCATTCTCCTCGAAGACTCTCGGCCGGCTGCACGCGCAGCGCGCGACCGACGGGAATCACACTCGCCACCAGCGCCACGACGATGCCGAGCGCCGACACGAGCGATCCCACGCCCAGGTGCACGCCGCTCGAAGGCGCGTGGAACACTTCGCGCGCGACGAGAGCCGCGACCAGCGTTCCACACACGAATCCCAGCACACCGGCCACCACGCCCACCGCGAAGGACTCGCTCGCGAAGATGAGCGCGATGCGCGTCGCACTCGCGCCGAGAGCGCGCATGACGCCGATCTCTTGCTCGCGCTCGACCACGATCGTCGTGAGGGTGGCGGTGAGCGTGAGCGTCGCGCACACGAGCGCGATGACCAGCGAGATCGCGAGCAGCGCGCGAACGATGCGCAGCACGCGATCGTCCATCGCCGCGACGCGCGCCACGGCCTGCGCGTCGATGCCGGGCACGCGCGCCGTGAGGCGCGCCGCGAGAGCGGTCACGTCCGCGCGCGATCCCGGCACGCGCGCCGCGACCGTGCTCACGCCGTCCCCTAGGCCGACCACGCGCGCCGCCGTTGCGACGCTCGTGAGCAACTCGTCGCCCGATCCCGTGCCGCCGCGCAGCACGCCGGCAAACGGTGCGTCCGTTTCACCGCCGTCGTCGCGCGTGATCGAGACGATCTCCCCGCGTGCGACGCCGAGCGCCTGCGCGAGATTCGGCGTGAGAAGCACGTCGCCCGCTTTCGCTGTCGGCCACGTGCCGTCCACGGCCCATCGCGGATACAACGCGCGCACGCCCTCGGGATCGATGCCCACGACGGGCAGTCCGCGCGCGCCGACGATGGCGGAGCCCGCGACCATCTCCGCCGCCCGCACGCCCGGAACGCGCGCGAGTTCCTCGCGCACGGCACGCACGGTTGCGGCGTCCAGCGCGTCGCGTCCGACCGCGGGGAGGATCGTGAGGTTCGGGCCGCTGCGTTCCAACTCCGCCGCCAGCGCGCGCGGGACGTCGGTGCGCAGGATGATCAACGCGGTCGCGAGCGTCGTCGCCACGGTGAGAGCGAGCAATCCCACCGCGAGCCATTCGGGCCGCTCGACAAAGCTGCGCACGAGCATGCGTAGAAAGAGCCGCGCGCGCACGTTGCGGTCAGGCGCCATGCAGCACCCGCACGGGATCCACGCGCATTGCGCGACGGATCGGGAGAATGCTGCCGCCCACGCTCACCGCGAATGCGAGTGCGAGGCAGAGCGGGAGGACAACGGGGGACACGTGCAACGCGCTGCCGAGCAGGCGATGCCCGATGACCCACGCGCTCACCACGCCGAGCCCGTATCCTGCGAGTCCACCGGAGAGCCCGAGTAATCCCGCCTCGCCGACGAAGAGCGCGAGGATCGAGAACGGCGACGCGCCGAGCGTC
>CAZEPH010000137.1:0-6953 GCA_964514075.1 uncultured bacterium
AGCACGAGCAAGAGCGATCCGTTGCCGGCGAAGTACAACTGCTCGTACACGTCGCGGACGTACCACGGCGGACGCACGATGGCGGAGATAGTGCGTGCGGCGAAGAACGTGACGTCCTGGATGTCGGCGAGGAAGGCCTTGAAGCGCTCAAGCATGCAGAGGCACTGTGAGGTCTACCGCAGCGCCGTGAGCGACGCGCCCACGTCGTCGCGTAACTCCAAGGCGAGGGATTTCACGACCGCGCGCAGGTTGCCGGTCTGCCGGAACACCTCGCGCTGGCGTCCGGCGCTCGTGCCGCCGTCCAAGATCTCCCACAGCCGTTCGAGTTGTTCCGTGCAGCCCAGAGTGGCCGAGAGCGGCAGCAACTCCTCCGCCTTCGCCTCGATGAGCGCACGGATACCGCATTGGTATCCACGATCGTCAGTCACGAGGTTGGCGCGCAGACCGAATCGTGCGGCGCGCCACTTGTTCTCGCGGAGCACCCAGTAGCGGCCGAGCGGCAGCGGATGCCCCATGTCGTACTCGTTCGACATCCACACGACGAGACACTGCACGAACGCGGCGATCGCACCGATCTCGCGCACGGTCGGCAGCGCATCGCAAATGCGTACCTCCACGGTGCCGTACTTGATGTGCGGCCGAATGTCCCACCACACCTCGTTGATCGTGCGAATGGTCTGTGACTTCATGAGTACACGCATCATGCGCTGGAAGTCGGTCCAGTTCGTCATGCGATAGGGAAAGCCGCCGCCCGGCAGCGACTCGAACACCTTCGAACGCGCGGACGCGAGGCCCGTATCGCGCCCCTCCCAAAACGGCGACGCCCCCGAGAGCGCGAGCAGGTGCGGGATGAACGTGGAGAGCGAGTTCGTGATCGCGATCGCTTTCTCGGCGCTCGCCACGCCGACGTGCACATGCAAGCCGAACGTGAGCAACCGGCGTCCCGCCCATTGAATGCGCTCGATCTGCTCGTGGTAGCGCTGGTCCTCGGAGATCTTCTGCTCCTGCCACGTCGAGAACGGATGCGTGCCCGCGGAGATGAGATCCACGCCGAGCGTGTCGGCCACGCCGATCACGTGACGCAGGCGCGCGGACAGATCGCGCTCGGCGTCGCTCACGGTGCGGCACACCGGCGTGCACAACTCCACGACGCATTGGAGCACTTCCTTCTTCACGTAGATGGGATCGTCGACGCGCTTGAGCAATTGCGGCGCGGCCGAGACCAGTGCGCCCGTTTGCGGATCCACCGTCTGCAGTTCGATCTCCACGCCGAGAGTGGGCTGAGGCGACCCGGGAAAGCGCACGCTCATGACGACGCCTTCTTCGCGCGACGCGGCGCGGTGCGGCGGCGCAGCTTGGGTGCGGGCTCCGCCGGCGCGCCGTTGCCCGACGAGACGTCGGATGACCCAGCGTCGGCCGATGCATCGGGTGGCAGTGCATCCGCCACCGCCAGGGGCCGTCCCGCCACGAACTCCCGCCGCATGTGCGCGAGCACGGCGGCGTGCCCCCCACCCGACGCGGCGGCCGCGCGCTGCCGCGCCGAGCCGATGCCGAAGCGGAAGACGTTTTCGATTTCGTGCAACGCGGGGGCGGTGCCCATCTTCTCCGCGATTGGGATCACCAGCTCACGCGCGCGCTTGGCGAAGTCCGGGAAGTGCATCAGATCGCCCTCACGACCCGCGATCAGCTCGCAGTCGGTGCCAAAACGCGCGGCGCGCCAGCGATTCTCCTGCTTCACCCAGTGATCCAGCGACAGCAGCGTCTCGCCGTTGTCGTACTGATCGAGCAATCCCATCGTGATGGCTTGTGCGAGTGCGGCGATGACCGTCACCTCTTCGATCGTCGACACGGAATCGCACGCGCCGACTTCGATCGCTCCCTCGTCGGGGTCCGGGTGAATGTCCCACCAGATCTGGTGGAACCCCTCGATCGCGTTCGCCGCGCGCAACGTGTTGAGGAACAGCTGGAACTCCGCCCAGTTGATGAACGACGGCGGAATGCCGCCCGTCGGAATGTTGTCGATCAACCGGATGCGGCACGACGCGAGACCGGTGTCCACGCCGCGCCAGTACGCGCTGTTTCCGGCGTACGCGAGGAAGAGCGGCACGTAGCCCGAGAGTGCGCTCGAGACGGCGATGGCCTTCTCGCCGTCCGGCGTCGCGATCAACACGTGCAGGCCGCACGTGAGCATGCGGCGAATGATCCACTTCATCCGGAGAAGGAGCGTGTCCACTTCCGGGTTGTGCGTCATTTCCTGCTCCGCCCACTCTGCAAACGGATGCGTTCCCATCCCCACGAGCGCGAGACCGCGGTTTTCCGCGCGCGCGGTGAGGATCTCGATCGTCCGTTCGAGCACGTCGCGCGCGATACCGAGCGTCGGGCACAGGCCGCTCTCCACGCGCACGATGCAGCGGAAGAGTCCCGGCGAGGCGTGCCGCGAGATGTCCGGTTGTCCCTGCAGAAGAGTGTCGACGGCCGGCGCGGGCGCGCCCGTCTGCGCATCGATGATGAACAACTCCCACCGCACGCCGATCGCGGGGCGTTCGTGTCCGCGATACGTCAAGCGGCCGGAGCCGCGCGACCACGGGCTAGACATTCGCGATGTCTTCGAGATGGAGGGATGTGGGCGGGGCCACGAGACCGAACCTCCGAGGAGGGTTGCGTGCGCTTCTCGTGCGCACCCTACTCAAGGGTGCATGACGGGTCAAGGCGATGCGTGCTGCGGCGCGTGCAGCGAAAAGCGGATCGGGATCTCGACCCATACTGAAATGGGTGTGCGCAGCGCCGACGCGGCGGCATTCGGTCTGACCAGGGTGAGAGCGTCCGACGGAGAGCGGAGGCTGAGCGTCCGCTCTGCGCTACGCCTCTGCGACTTCTCCCCCGAAGAAAAATCCATCGTCGCCGAGTTTTTGATAGAGCGGCATGAAGATCAGCCCGTCGCGCTCCGCGCGAATCTCCCCTCGCCTGTCGTAGGCAATGACTTCGCCGGCGTGCACGCGGTGAATGTTCTGATACCCGGGTTGCATGCGGAAGTCGTCCTCGGGTGAGATGGCGTGGCGCTGCCACACTTCCATCGCGTGCGGGAGCGAGTCGCGGCACTCGGTCAGCAAGCTCACATACTCGTCGTACAGCGGCACATCGGCGCGGTCCACCGCGCCCGCTTCCACGAGCGCGATCCACACCACGGCTTCGTGCCGGTCGATGGACCACGTGCGATCGTTTTGCCCGCCTTCTACGGCGAGCGGCACGCACCCGCGGTCGCGCCAGTAGTCGAGCATCGTGCCGGAGAGCTGGTTCAGCAGCCCGAAGATCACCGGCAGCGGGAATCGCAACGCAAAATCCGTCTGCATCCCCATCTTGTACGAGACGGCGAACGGCACGCCGTCCGCCGAGGTGGTGTGCAAGTCGATCACGTAGACGGGGCCGCGCGCCTCGCGGACCACGTCGTCGATTGCCGCGACCAACTCGCGCTGTTCGCGCGTTTCGTGATCGCCGGGGTCGCCCTCACCGCGCATCACGCGCTCGACGTGGTCCGCGCTCCACCCGCGGTTCAAGTCGCGTGAAATGTAGCGGCGCCGTTCGCGCAAGCCGCGCACGTTGCCCGCGAACGCGACGTAGTCGCCACGCAGGTGCGTGCGCGTCGACGTGAAGCGATCCAACACACGCAACGCCGCCCAGACGCCCGCAGGCTCGTTGCCGTGAATGCCCCCGACGGTGATGACGGTCGGCCCGGGCTCCGTCCCGCGCACGCGTCCGAGGAGTCGTTGCGTCAAGACCTTCTCCAGCTGCGTGTCGAACCGCGTGTGCGGCGGATGTGGCAGTCGAGTCATTGCGTCAGCTCGTCCAAGTATTTGGGAAGCATGTTGCGCCACGTCGGCCAGTCGTGATGCCACTCGGCGCCCCAGGAATCGACGCGGTTCGGGATGTTCTTCGATCCGAGGATATGCGCCAAGCGCCAGCTTTCGCTTATATCTTCGGCTCGTCCTTCACCGGACGGGATGAGCACGTACCGCGTGCGGAGCTTCGCCAGACGCTCGCCTTCCTCCATGTCGCCGAGGTAGTGAATGGGCGAACAGTACTTGCGAAAGCCCGCGCCCGGCTCTCCCTTGAAGAACCGTACGATGTCGAAGGTTCCACTCATGCAAATTGCCTTGGAGAAAACGTCGGGATACCGGCAGAGCGCGGCCAACGCGTTGAACGCGCCGATCGACGACCCCGCGGTGATGACCTCCACGGTTTCGTCCCCGCCGCAATCTGCACGGATCGCAGGGACCAGTTCATGGTACACAAATTCCTGAAACTGGTTGTGCATGTATCCGCGGTGCTCCGGTGTGCCCTGCATCTCCAGCATGATCCGGCCGGCGACGCTGTCGCACGAGTACACTTTGATGCGTCCCGCCTCGATGAGGTCCTTGAGCACCGTGATCATGTGGAAGCGCTCGATCTCTTCCGCGTCGCCGCCCGCGGTCGGGAAGAGCAACACGGGCTGCCCGAAGTGGCCCCATCGGGCCACGAGCACCTCGTCGTCGACGCGGTCCGAGTGCCACCGCGTGGTCTTCTTGTCGATGCTCACGCCACACCTCCCGCCTGCGCCCGTGTCCCCGATTCGTGCGCGCGCCACATCTGAATGCGCGAGAAGAACAGGTCCGTGAACTCGTCGATCTCGTGGTTCGGGTACAACGCCGCCACCTTTTGCCGCACGGCGTCCCGCGCGCGATCGGTGCCGAACCACTCGTAGGCCACTTCATCCAGGTGCGCGAGGTTCTTCGCGCAGAACTCCTCGAACTTCTCGGCGTCGTACCGCTTGCGTGCGATCGCCGCGTATTCCGCGAGGCGTTCGCGGTACGGGAGGTCCTTCTTCAGGACCTTGTAGAACGGCTCCCAGTCGAGCGTGCGGCGCATGGGACGCTTCGTCGCGGCGCAGAACACGGACCAGCGGATGTTCGCCATGATCAACCACGGGAAGTGATAGTGCAGTGACGTGACCTGCGAGTCCGGACACGGGTTGGCGAAGTCGATCGGATGCCACGTGTCGTGCTGGCGGAGCGCCTCGCACGAATTGAAGTCCCACCCGAAGAACGCGTTGATCGTGAGTGTCATGTCCTCGATGAGCGACGCTTGATCCGCGGGGACGAAGTCGCGATCCATCGTGTACCGATCGTGCAGCGGGGCGGATGCGTCGTACCGCACGAGGCGCGTTTGCGGACCGAGACCGACGCACCGCACGTACAGGTCGTGCGGATCCACCGACCGCTGCAGGTGCATCACGCGCGTGCCGGATTCATCGTACGCCTTGTGCAGCGCGGCGCGGTCCGTGACGTGGCTGATGCCGACCCACCCGCCGCCGTCGTACGGCTTCATGAACGACGGGTAGCCGAGTGAGTCGCCGATCCGGTCCAAGTCGAACAGACGCGCATAGCGTTCGAGCGTCGGCTGCAGATCGTCCTTGGGTTCGTACGACTTCGCGGGAAGCATCCATGTCTCGGGAATGGGCAGACCCAGGTGCATCATCGCGCAGTAGGTCGTGTGCTTCTCCATGGACTGCACCGACCACGGGTTGTTGAACACGTACAACCCGTCCATCACGACGGCCTTCTTGATCCACTCGCGGCTCGTGTGAAACCAGTGCGTGAGCCGGTCGATCACGAGATCGTATTGGCACGGCTGCGTGAGCGAGAATGGTTCGATGGTGACGCGGTCGATCGCAAAGCGCACGCTGTCGCGCCCGACCGGAATCGCGAGGTCGAGGCGCTGCATGATCTCCTCGTACGCGATCGGCCAGCACAGATCCGCGCCGAGAGAGAGTCCGATGCGTCGCGTCACTTTGTCCATGCGAGTCTCCTATTCGTACACCATCCACAACGGACCGGGATACAACCACGAGAGTCCTTCGCGCAACCGGTCGCGCCAGTTCTCCCAGTTGTGTCCGTCGCGCGCTTCCACGTAGCGCACGTCCATGCCGGTTTTCTCCAGCACGGGAATGAGCGAGCGGTTTTCGTAGATCACCGACTCGTACGTGCCGCAACTCACGAACACCCGCTCCGCCACCGGACGCGGCGCGTTGCGAAACGCGTTCACCATTTCGACGACCGGTTCGAACGCGGGGCCCCGTTGCTGCGGCCCGATGTCGGTGAACGCGAAGGAACCGGATTGCAGGAGCAGTCGGCCGAAGAAGTGCGGATACCGCCATGCCGCGCTGAACGACGCCACCGCGCCGAAGCTCGCGCCCATTACGCAGCGGCCCGCGGGCGTTGCTTCCAGCGGATAGCGGTCTTCCAGCGTCGGCACGAGTTCCTGCGTGAGGAAGCGCGCGTGCTCCTCGCTGTCGCCATACTCCACCAGCCGGCGGCGCGGGTGCAGGAACGCCACGAGCATTTCCGACACCTCGAGCCGGTGGATCAGGTTGTCCAGCACCGTCTTCATGCCGGAGTAATTCAAGTAGTCGCCACCGTCGTGCACGAGGAGGAGCGGATACCGCCGCGTCCGGCGGAAGCGCGCCGGCAGATACATGGAGACGCGGGCGTCCTCCTTCAGTTCCTTGCTCGCGACCGTCATTTCTTCCAGGGTGCCGAGACGCGCTTCAGGGTCGGGTTGCGTCCAGTCGGGCAATGTATATCCGGCGCCGTGACACACGGAGTTCGCGCCGAAGGGGTCGTGTGCCTTGTGCGGGTTGAGCGGATCCTCGATCCACCGCCCGAGGCCGCCAAGCGTGACCTCCAGTTTGTACTCCACGCGCGACTTCTCCGGCACGTCCATCGTGAGGTACCAGAGATCGGTGCCGCGCACGCGCCGGAACGGCTGCGTTGCAGGGAGACCGTAGATGAAGTGCCGCAGCGCAACGCCGTCCGCCTCGCCGCGATACACGAACGTACAGTGCGTTCCCTCGACGATCGGGATCTCGCGGTCCTGCAGGAACGCATCGACGTCCGCGGCGCTGACCGAGCGCTTCTCCA